>HF986329.1:45315-60326 GCA_000432655.1 Bacteroides sp. CAG:1060 | reverse complement strand
GATGTCGCACTTGACGCTCCATGCCTTCTTTCCTGCAACAAAGTGAGCCTTTTCAGGGAATTTGGTGGCCATATCTTCCACCATGTTGCGATTGGATGCTCTCATGACAAGCATGTAATCTATCATCTCAGGAGTAATGCCGTCAGGAATCTCGCAGGCTCCGTCTGGACCGGAAATGGCCACTACCTTGGCTCCCAGTTCAACAGCCTTCTTGCAGGCACCCCAGGCTACGTTACCGAATCCGGAGATAGCAAGTTTCAGCCCCTTAAGATCCTTACCTATACGGGCAAGCATATTCTGGGTGAAATAGAGGGCACCGAATCCGGTTGCCTCAGGACGTAGAATGGAACCGCCCCATGTAGAGCCTTTTCCGGTCAGCACACCTGTATTGTACTGACGTGCAAGCTTCTTGTACATACCATAAAGGTAACCGATTTCGCGGCCGCCAACGCCTACATCACCGGCAGGAATATCCTGATCCGGGCCGATGCAGTTCCAGAGTTCGAGCATGAAAGCCTGGCAGAACCGCATGATTTCGTCATTGGACTTTCCGACAGGGTCAAAGTCAGAACCTCCCTTGGCTCCTCCCATAGGAAGAGTAGTAAGAGCATTCTTGAAGGTCTGTTCAAAACCAAGGAACTTCAACATTGAAGGAGATACAGCCCTATGGAACCTGAGTCCTCCCTTATACGGGCCGATGGCACTGTTGAACTGTATACGATAACCGGTATTGGTCTGCACCTCGCCACGGTCATCCACCCAAGTCACACGGAACGTAAAGATACGATCCGGCTCAACCATTCTCTCGACTATTTTCGCCTTCTCAAATTCAGGATGTTGGTTGTACACATCTTCAATGGACTCAAGGACCTCCTGTACCGCCTGGAGATATTCACTCTCACCCGGATACTTGGCCTGGAGACGGGCCATAATGTTCTGTGTTTTCATTTTTATTGTTATCAAAAAGTGGTTTTTAGTTTCTGAAAGTCTATTCGACCTCCCATGTAGAGCCGCTGTGAAGCAGATCATCCACACAATGGATCTTGGAGTTGGCCATCACGTCCTTCACCTGATCCCGCACGCCATCATCGTAAGTGATGTCCTTCACATCCCGGATAACACCGAGTGCTACAGGATAGTCAGGGCCTTTCATTTCGACCAGAGCCATGTGGATGCCGATATTGTCCGTATGCGCATCATGAACAAGAATGTCTTCTTCAGTGAATCCGCCCTCGCCGATATGTACGACTCTTATCTTCTTTCCGTCATATATAAGACCCTTGTCCCTATTCTTTCCGAATATCATCTTCTCTCCCTGGCGAAGGACAATGGTATTGTCCGCCTTGAGAGCCGGGTCAGAAAGGTTTTTGTGTGCACCGTCGTTGAAAATGACGCAATTGGTGAGCATTTCCATAACGGCACATCCGTCATGAAGGGCAGCCGCCGTCATAATCTCTTCATTGAGTTTCAACTCCACATCCAGTGAGCGGGCAAAGAATGTTCCCTTGGCACCAAGTACCAAAGAGCCCGGATTGAAAGGATGCTCAACAGTACCGTACGGAGAGGTCTTTGTAATCGCTCCCAACTTGGATGTTGGAGAATACTGTCCCTTGGTAAGACCGTAGATCTGATTGTTGAACAGAATGATATTGATATCAATATTTCGTCTGATAGCATGGATGAAGTGATTGCCGCCAATAGCAAGAGCATCTCCGTCACCACATGCCTGCCATACGGTAAGCCATGGATTAGCCACCTTTATTCCGGTGGAAATAGCCGTTGCACGACCATGAATACTATGGAATCCATAAGTATCCATATAGTAAGGAAGACGGGACGAACATCCGATACCGGACACCACCACGTAGCGTTCCTTATCATAGTTCAGGGCCTGACTCACTTTAGGCAAAGCCCTCTGAAGAGCCGCCAACACAGCATGGTCGCCACAACCCGGGCACCAACGCACTTCCTGATCACTCTTGAAATCTTTGAATGTCAATGTAGCCATAATTACATCTCCTTTCTGATTGCATCCACAAGTTCGCTCACAAGGAACGGCTGACCCTGGATCTTGTTATATTTCAATATTTCCACATGCGGGAACTTGGCACGCAGATAGTCGGCAAACTGTCCGCTGTTAAGTTCACAGACAAGCACTTTCTCAAATGACTTGAGCACGGCCTCAGTGTTGGAAGGCAGCGGAAGTATGTAGTCGAAATGAGCATACGATACGGTATCACCGATCTCACGGACGGCAGAAAGGATATGTCCGTATGTTCCGCCCCATCCGACAACGAGCAGTTTACCGCTCTCGGCACCGTTGATTACCTGAAGCTTAGGCAAATCAACCGCTATACGCTGCACTTTCTCGGTGCGTTCCCTGACCATCGTCTCATGGTTAAGAGGATCGGTAGAAAGCACTCCCTCATGAGTCTTTTCAAGTCCTCCGACACGATGCTCAAAGCCTTTCTGACCAGGCACCGCCCACCTTCTTACGAGGGTGTCCGGATTTCTCTTGAACGGATGGAACTTCTCACCTTCCTTGAGGATACCGCGTACGAAAGGCGGCTTAATCTCAGGATAATCCTTCATTGCAGGAATACGCCAAGGCTCGGAGCCGTTGCCGAGGAATCCTTCTGAAAGCAGAAGAACAGGGGTCATGTGCTCTACGGCAATCTTGGCTGCGGTAAACGCCGCATCAAAGCAATGTGCAGGAGAATGAGCTGCAATCACGGCCATAGGACATTCTCCGTTACGGCCATATAGCGCCTGATTGAGATCGGACTGCTCCGTCTTGGTAGGAAGTCCGGTAGAAGGGCCGCCGCGCTGTACATCCACTACCACAAGCGGAAGTTCGGCCATTACTGCAAGACCCATAGCCTCTGACTTCAAAGAAAGACCCGGACCGGAAGTCGTGGTAACCGCCAGATTTCCGGCAAACGAAGCGCCTATTGCAGTACATATACCCGCAATCTCGTCTTCGGCCTGGAGAGTCTTGGCGCCAAGGCTCTTATGAATAGCAAGCTCCTCGAGAATCGCCGTAGCCGGCGTAATAGGATAAGAACCGCAGAAAAGAGGCAGGCCTGACTTCTCTGAAGCAGCCAGAAGGCCCCATGCAATAGCCTGGTTTCCAGTTATATTGCGATAAGTACCCTTGGCAAGATTATGAGCCGGCTCAATGGTGTATGTGTTTGCAATCAGCTGAATGTTGGCAGCATAATTGAAACCGTCACTGAGAACCTTCTTGTTTGGCTCAATCATCTCGGGATGCTTCTTGGCGAACTTCTTCTCCAGATAAGCGAAGATGTACTCCAAAGGACGATTGTAAATGAAGCAAGCCATTCCAAGCGTAAACATATTCTTACACTTGAGAATGGCCTTGTTGTCCATTCCGCTGTCCTTGAGACTCTCCACTGTAAGGGTGGTGATAGGAGCTACGATAAGAGTCCTGTCTTCCACACCAAGCTCAACAAATGGATTGTCTGTCTTGAACCCGGCCTTGGACATTCCGGATTCATCAAAGGCATCCTGATCCACAAGAATCATAGCATGACGTTTGCACCACTTGGCATTAGCCTTGAGAGCAGCCGGATTCATCGCGACAAGCAAGTCACAGAAATCTCCGGGAGTTGACACTTTTTCACATCCGATATGTACCTGAAAACCGGACACACCGGAAACCGTGCCGTGAGGCGCCCTGATCTCAGCAGGGTAATCTGGGAATGTGGACAAGCCATTACCATAAATGGCAGACATATCTGCAAAAAGAGACCCGGTGAGCTGCATACCATCTCCCGAATCTCCTGCAAATCTGATCACCACATCATGGGCATCAATGATTTTATGTTGCATAGCATTTAAAAGAAACTATTCCGCATTTGCTTGTTGTGCTTGAAGTTCTGCCTGAAGAGTCTCAAGTGTACGTCCCTCCGGAATGTTGAGAGCCTTTCTTGCCGCCGGGGTAAGATCGGTACTTTGTGCCGCATCATAGTAGAGCATGCTATTGACATCAAACACATAAATATATGAGCCGGCCTTTGCAAGTTCTTCTACGACCTTTCTGGCCTTTTCATAAATAGGAGCCATGAGGGTCTGCTGCTGCTGCTGAAGTTCTGCATCGACAGACTGACCAAACTCCTGAATACGTCCTTGTATTTCCTGAAGCTCCTTCTCCTTGCTTGCGCGGATAGAATCACTCCATGTAGAAGCCTTGGACTCATACTGCTGGTATTTTGTCTGGAACTCCTCAACCATGGCCTGATAAGTCTCCTGAGCTTCCGTGCTCGCGGCTGACATCTTGACTCTGGCCTCATCAGCATCTGGGCAAAGCTGAACCAGTTCGCTGAAATTGACATGCGCGAATTTGTTCTGGGCAAAAGCCGAAACGGCAACAAGGGCCGAAACAGCAATCAAAAGGATTTTTTTCATATTAAAAAACTTAAATTAAAATTTCTAATGTTATATATGTGATTCAACTAAAACTGCTGTCCAATCATAAAGTGGAACTGACTCCGCTTGCTGGAATCCAACGTATCAAAACCATATCCCCAGTCCACTCCAAGCAGACCTATCATCGGTAGATAGATGCGTACACCGACGCCGGCGCTGCGTTTGATCTGGAAAGGATTGAAATTCCTGATATCAGACCAGCAGTTACCGCCTTCAAGGAATGCGAGCACAAAAATCGTAGATGACGGCTGAAGCATCACAGGGTAACGGAGTTCCACGGTAAACTTGTCATAGACATTACCGGCATACGCATATCCGTTGGAGTTGTACTTCGACGCCTCATACGGGGTCAGCGAATAATTCTCATATCCACGCATCGCTATAATCTCCGAGCCGTAAGTATTGTAACCGGACATTCCGTCTCCTCCGAGAAGGAATCCTTCGAACGGAGAGTATCCCCAGTTCCTGTTGTAATATCCGAGATACCCGAACTGCGCCCTTGTCATGAGTACCAGGTCTCCGGCAAGCTTGGTATATACAGTTCCCGAGAACTTCCATTTGTGATACTCGATCCAGCGGAATCTGTCCTTGGAAGACCACTTGTCATAATTGATATCCTTGTAGCTCTTCACCGGAACCTTATTGCCGTCCGCATCTATGTCATGTTTTCTGAACAAAGAGAAAGGAGGGGTAAGCTGCAGTGAGAACTGGAAGTCAGAACCAGTACGAGGATATATTATCTGGTCAGTGGAATTACGGGACAGGCTGATGGAATAATTGATATTGTTGGCGGCACCATCATCAAATATGAAGTATCCCGAATACCAGTTCTTCAACTTGTATGTCTGCCAGTTGATTCCGTTATAGAGGACGAAATAGTTGTCCGGCCACTTAAGACGCGTACCCAAAGATGCCGAGAGTCCGAAGACCTCCATCATACGGTTGTTGCTCAAGATATTAAGAGCCAGATATGAATCCGTAGAACGTGTATAATACGCACTCAGGTTCAAGGATGTAGGCTTCTTTCCAAACAGCCAAGGCTCCGTGAAGCTTGCAGAAAGAGCGGTGTAATAGGTACCGTTCGTCTGGAACCGGAACGACAGGTTCTGGGCATCTCCCAAAGGAACAGGCCTCCATGCCCCCTTGTCAAACATGCGGTGCGTAGAGAAGTTGTTGAAACTTACGCCCACCGTAGCCACAAACGTACGTCCGCCCCAACCACCGGAAAGCTCAAGCTGTGATGAAGGCTTCTCCGTCACGTTGTACACTATGTCCACGGTGCTGTTGCCCGGCTTCGGAACTATCGAGAATCCCGTATCCGGATTCATTATGGCTTCCGCGTCGAACTGCCCTAGAGACGCAATCTCACGGATAGAACGCTCGAAATCAGTCTGGCTGAACAGGTACCCCGGACGGGTGAAAATCTGACGGCGGACAACTTTCTCATTGGTAAGGTCATTGCCGTTGATGATGATATTGTCCAATGTGGCCTGCTTGCCCTCCGCTATACGGATTTCGACATCCACGGAATCATTCTGGATGTTGGTCTCCACAGGGTTGATATTGAAGAACAGATATCCATTGTCCCTGTACAACTTGGTGACATCATAGTCCGTCTGCTTTCCGCCGCCGCGAAGCCGCTTCTCGAGCGTAACCACATCATAGACGTCACCCTTGTTGATAGCAAGTACGGAATTGAGCTGATCGGTAGAATATATGGAGTTACCGGTCCATTTAATATCCCTGAAATAATACTTGTCGCCCTCGTCGAACACAAGATCAATGGCAATCCTGTTGGGAGCAACATAGTATATGGAATCCCTCACAAGTCTCGCATCCCTGTAGCCGGCCTCATTGAAGGCGCTGATGGCTGCACGCTTGTCGTTGAGATATTCCTTTTCGTTGAATTTCTTGCTATGGAAGAAGTTGTAAATCTTGTTGGACTTGGTCTTCTTCATGGATTTGGCCAGCTTATATTCCTTGACATGGTCGTTTCCGATGAAATTGATGTCCTTAATCTTTATCTTCTCACCCTTGTTTACGGCGAAATTGACCTGAATAGCGTTTTTGATTATGGTGTCACGCTTGACTTCCGCGCTGACTTCGCACTTCAGGAAACCCTTTTCCGCAAAATACCGTTTGATAATGTCTGAAGTGGTTTTTTCCACATACTCGGAAAACTCGCGTCCGCGCTTGAGATTGACCCTCTCCTCTATATCCTTGCGCTCTCCGGATTTGATGCCGGAGAATGTCCATTGAGACACACGCGGCCTCTCTTTTATCTTTATGGCAAGAAACGCCGTATCTCTCGAACTGCTCAGAGAGTCTATCTCCACGGATACGCTGTCAAAGAATTTCTGAAGCATAAGTCGGTTGACCATGGCGGACACCTCCTCACCAGGAACGGTGATGGAAGCGCCTTCCCTTACACCTGCCTGCGAAATAATCTGGGCAGACTTGAAATATGAGTTACCCTCAACCCGCACACCACCGACCACATAACGCTTAGGGTGATTATAATCCACCTCCACATCACCGGACTGTGCAAAAGCCGGCACCGCCACACAAAGCGTCAAGGCCAAAACCGAAACTATCTTTCCGAACTTCATATTCTGCAAATATAATCCATTTATTTTACTTTTCCGAAACGCCTGTCACGAGATGCATATTCTTCAAGCGCATCCATGTATTGCTCCCGCCTGAAATCAGGCCACAACACATCCGTGAAGACGAACTCGGTGTAGGCACACTGCCAGAGAAGATAGTTGCTTATGCGCTTCTCCCCTGACGTACGGATAAGAAGGTCCGGATCAGGAATACCGTCCGTAACGAGGTATTTGCTGAAATCCACCGCTTCCATATCACAATCAGGCATATTTTTCAAATCGTGTGCCATTTTTTGTGCTGCCTGAAGAATATCCCACCGCCCGCTGTAACTGAGGAACACTATCATGGTAAGTCCCGTATTACCTGCCGTAGCGGCGATTGTCGCGTCAATTTTCGCCTTAAGCTTCTCTGAAAGATGCTCACGATTACCCAACACCAGAAACCTCACATTGTATTTTTGAAATGTCGGCATTTCCGCACTCATCGCCTCTCCCATCAATTCCATAAGGGTATTCACCTCCGAGTCCGGACGATTCCAGTTCTCTTCGGAGAACGCAAAGAAGGACACGTACTTTATACCCATATCCACTGAAGCGGACATCACGGCGCGAACACTTTCAACGCCCTCAAAATGTCCATAGACGCGATTTTTCCCTTGCTGCTGAGCCCAACGCCCATTTCCATCCATAATCAGTGACACATGCACCGGAAGCTTAGTCTTGTCCATACAATATCAATAGGTTACGTTACTGTTGCGCATATCCTCTCCCCAGAAAAGACGATTCCGAAGCGCGTTGAAAAAACTGCCTCTTCCAAGACACAGGCGCTTGAGTTTCACCGGAGCGAGCTCCACGGTCAGCGAAGAATCCTTCGGAATGGTGAAAATCCTGTTGTCCATCGTAAATACAGCCTTGTCGTCCCGAGACCTGAGCCTTATCTCCAAAGAAGACGTATTGGGAATCACAAGCGGACGCGAATTGAGATTGTGGGGCGAAATAGGAGACAATATGAAAACACGGGCATCCGGGGTACAAATAGGTCCGCCGGCGCTCAAAGAATAGGCCGTAGAACCGGTACCTGTAGCCACAAGAAGACCGTCAGCCCAATATGTCGGCAGAGAGACCCCGTCCACGCTGACATCAATACCAAGCATGGAGGCACCCGTACGGGAAACGCTCACCTCATTGAGAGCATACGGCCAAAAATCTGCATCGTCCACAAATGAAGCTCCGGCACGAAGCAAATCCCGTTCTTCCGTTACGAACTCCCATTTCTGAAGAGCATCGACAAGAGCCCCGGGCTCCATATCGGAAAGGAACCCAAGGCGTCCGAAATTCACGCCCAGGACAGGAAGTCCGCTCGGAACGGCAATGCGGGCGGCACTCAAAAACGTACCGTCCCCTCCAAGGCTGAGCAGAGCATCCGTCCCCGGAACGACATCTTCCGGAAATTTCACCCGATAAAGCTCCGCCCCGGTCGCCCGAATCTTCCCGGTCAAATCAGGAATTCCGGGAATCAACGCCAGTTTGTCCTCTTTTATGTAATATGCCAACTTCATATTGAACTTCAAATGTAAGAATTTTTACAAAATAAATGAGTACTTTTGCAGTCAAAAGTGTTTTACAATGACCAGATTGAGCGTAAACATCAATAAAATCGCCCTGATACGCAATTCCAGAGGCGAAAACATGCCCGATGTCCTGAAAGCTGCGCTTGACTGCGAGCGTTTCGGCGCAGAAGGCATCACCGTGCATCCAAGACCGGATGAAAGACATATAAAGTACTCGGATGTCCGCACCCTCAGGCCGGCTCTCAAGACAGAATTCAACATAGAGGGCAACCCGACCGGCAGTTTCTCCGCACTCGTATGCGAAGTGGTGCCCGATCAGGTCACTCTTGTACCGGACGCTCCTGACGCACTCACTTCCAATGCCGGATGGGACACCATCAAGAACCGGGCTTTTCTCACAAGAATCTGTGCTTCATTCAAGTCGAGAGGCATCCGTACGTCCATTTTCATCGACCCGGACCCTAAAATGGCCGAAGGGGCTTTCAACTGTGGTGCTGACCGCGTGGAGCTCTACACCGCAGCATACGCCGCCCGGTACAGAAACGGTCGGGAAGAAGCGATAGAGCCATATCTTCGTACGGCAGAAGCCGCAAGAGAACTGGGGCTTGGACTTAACGCAGGTCACGACCTTTCGCTGGAGAATCTTGCGTACTTCATCCACACCATTCCATGGACTGACGAGGTGAGCATCGGTCACGCCATTATCTGCGATGCACTATATATGGGTCTGGAGACCACAATAGGCAAGTATCTGTCGGAAATTAATAATTTTTGACTACATTTGTGTTCTATACACTAATCAACTGAATTCAATAAAAATCAGAATAATGAATAAAGCATCACTTTTCAGCGCCGCAGTCCTCGCCGGACTCTCGCTTATCGCAGCAAGCTGCAACAACACCCAACAGAACACAACAGGCGAGAACAAAGCTCCTGAGGCTACTGCCGCACAGGGAGCTATCGTCTATTTCAACCTCGACACCATCCTCAGCGATTATGATATGGCCAATGACCTCCGCAGCGTCGTAGAGACAAAGGTCAACAGCATCAATCAGGAGGTAACCCGCCGCAGGAACAAGATTGAGAAAGACATCAAGGCGTTCAGCGACAAGCTCAACAAGGGCCTTCTCACCCAGTCAGTGGCACAGACCCAGAATCAGAAGCTCGTCGAGCAGCAGCAGAGTTTCGAGACCTATGCCGGCCAGAAGCAGCAGGAAATCCTCGAGGAGCAGCAGGTTATGATGAACCAGATCGCCGATGCCATCAACAACTACATCACCGAGTTCAACGCTGACGGAAAATATGCTATGATTATCGCCACCCAGGGAGATATTCTCTCCACCCCTGTGGTTGCCGCAGATCCTGCTCTTGACATCACGGACATCCTCCTTGAAGGACTGAATGCCGCATACGTAAAAGAGAAGAACAGCCAGAAATAACATACAGTCTTGAAGATAGCGATATTGTCCTGTTTCTACCCTTTCCGGGGAGGTATAGCTCAGTTCAACGCCAATCTGCTTTCCGAACTGGGCAAGGAGCACGAAGTGCGTGCATTCAATTTCACAAGACAGTATCCTTCTTTCCTGTTCCCGGGAAAGACACAATATGTGACAGCTGAGGATGAGGCCGTACCGGTAGAGTCAAGGGCTCTATTGGATACGGCCAATCCTTTTACCTGGCGAAAGACAGCGCGTGAAATAGCAAAATGGCAGCCGGATGTGCTCATAATGAGATATTGGATGTCATATTTTGCACCTTCCCTGGGTTCGGTATCGAGAAAAATGCCTAAAGGTTGCGTGCGGATCGGAATCTTAGACAACGTAGTTCCTCATGAACCGCACTTTTTCGATGCACCGCTCACACGCTGGTATCTCAAGTCGCTTGACGGAGCCGTCACACTATGTGATGAGGTCGCGCAGGACCTTATGGCCCTGAGAAAGGATATCCCGCACACGACCATACCTCACCCGACATACACGCATTTCGGCGAGGCCATAAGCAAGAGCGAAGCGGAGGATCTGCTCGGAATACCCCACGTAGAGGGAAGCCGCACCCTGCTGTTCTTCGGGCTGATACGCGAATACAAAGGGCTTGATGTGCTGATACGTGCCATGAGACTGCTTGACCCGAGATACAGGCTCATAATCGCAGGAGAGCCATACGGCTCGTTCGAGAAATACGATGAACTCATTTCCGAGTCGGGCGATCCCTCCAGATTCTTCATTTATCCGCAATACATACGGGATTCGGAAGTGAAAAAATACTTCTGCGCCGCGGATTTGACCGTACTTCCGTACAAAAGCGCCACACAGAGCGGCATCAGTGCCGTATCCAATCATTTTGAAATACCGATGGTGGTGACGGACGTAGGCGGACTCAAAGAGACGATAGGAGTCAGAGGCACGGGGATAGTCTGCAAAGAATGCACTCCGGAATGCGTGGCTGAAGCCATCGAAAATTATTTCGACCACCCGGAGCGCAAGGAAGAATTCGTATCCAACATAAGAAAAGAGAATGAGCGCCTGAGTTGGAACAGATTCTGCAAGAACTTAACAGAATTCATAAACACATTGAACGCAAAATGAAGAAATTCGTCATAACCATAGTTTCAGTAGTATGCCTCTGCTCATGTGCCCAGGCACAGGGCTCATGGTGGCTCTTCCCGGGCAAGAAAGACAAGAAAGAGAATGTACAGACCAAGAAAAACGATACTACAACGGTAAGGTCTGCCACGATGGAAGCAGCCCGGGACAGCATACTCCTGAACAAGGATGACCTTTGGCTTGACGGATGGTCGGACGATATAAAGGTAGCGCTGATTCTCCCATTCAAAGCGGATCAGAAGCCAAGTTCCAACTATCTTGAGATGTACAGCGGAGCTCTTCTGGCACTGCGGGATCTCGGAAGCAGAGGGCTGAAGATAAACCTTCGGGTATTCGACTCGGCCTCAAGCAGCTATCATCCTGACAGGGAAGCACTTGACGCCATGGACCTTATCGTCGGCCCCGTGGATTTCAACGGCATCGCGGAAACGTCTTCTCTTTGCAGCCGCAGCAGAATGGTGGTGTCCCCACTCGAACCCAAAGCCGCTTCTCTGGTTTCCAACGGCAATGTCATCCAATCTCCGGTCGGATGGGCAAGGCAGGTGGATGTGATGGTTGATTGGCTTGCGATGGAAACCGGCAGAAATGACCAGGTCATCGTCATAAGGGATGCTTCCATAAAAGGCAACGGCGAGCAGAGCGCATATCTTATGTCCAAGCTTGCAGGTTCAGGTATCCTGTACAGGAACATAAATTCCATAAAGGATCTTCAGAACATGAAGCACACGCAGTACCGCATCCTCATAGCTTCCGACGACGATGCATTCATCACTAAAGAAGTCAGGGAAATCGGCATCGCCGCCACCATACACAACAACATAACCCTGTACAGCACTTCAAGGTTCCGCAACTGCGTCGGACCGGATGTCTTTGACCTTTACACGGCAAACACCCGAATGGCTGCAACCTACTATGTGGATTATGACAGCGAAGCAGTCAAGAAATTCGTGCTGGAATACAGATCCATTTTCCAGCGGGAACCGGGTTCTTTCGCTTTTCAGGGGTACGATATCATGAAGTATTATCTGTCGGCATATTCGACTCTGGGCAGAAAGTGGTTCAAGAGACTGCCTGAATTCCCGGGAACGGGTCTTCAGTCCGACTTCAATTTCAAAAAGAATGTGGGCGACGGCAGGGAAAACACCGCCGTAAGAAAGGTCATTTATTCTCCTGATTTGTCAATCAGTCTTCTTTAAGAAGTTCCCTCGCATTGGCAAGGGCGGCGTCGGTAATGACCGAACCGCTGAGAAGCCTTGCTATCTCACGCTCTCTTTCTTCACCATCAACGCGAGACAAAGTGGAAATGGTCCTGCCATCTTCACGGGTGAACTTGTTGACTATATAGTGGATGTCCCCCTTGGCTGCGACCTGAGGCAAATGAGTTATGGAGAACACCTGCATGGTCTTGCCCATAGCACAAATCATGCGTCCCATACGGTCGGCGACACTACCGCTGACTCCGGTATCTATCTCATCGAATATAAGGGTCGGCATACCGGCGAATTTAGCCATTACCGACTTGAGACTCAGCATTATGCGGGACAACTCTCCACCGGACGCCACCTTTGACAGTTCCTCAGGTACTCCGCCATTGGCAGCAAAAAGGAAAGCCACTCCGTCGCTTCCGGAAACCCCGGGCTGCACATCCTCCACCTTCACGTCGAAGCGTGCGCCATCCAGTTCCAGGAACCGCAAAGAATCCATTATGGTGGCGGACAACTTCGGTGCTGCAGCATGCCGCTTCTTCGAAAGCGACAAGCATGCATCACGGTATTTCCCCTTTATTTCGGAAGACTTCCGCTCAAGGGTCGCCAACTCCTCTTCGAGGTCCTGTGTCCCTGATACGGACTGAGAATAAGAATCCCGGACGGCTATAAGTTCCTCAACGGAGTCGCATGAGAACTTCCGCAGAAGGGAATACAAAAGAGACATCCTCTCCTCGACCTCCTCAAGCCTGCGCGGAGAAAGGTTGATGGAAGAAAGAAGCCCGTCCAGCTCGGAAGACACGTCGTCTATTTCCAGTCTTGCGGAGTCAAGCCGTGAAGCAAGTGTCGAGGCGGCAGGAAGACAGGAAGATATATGTTCCAGGCTTCGCTGAGATTCTTTCAATGATGCGGACACGGAGAAGTCCGATTCTTCGGTGCCGGTCAGAAGTTCCGAGGCTCGCGAAAGCGCAGACATTATCTGCTCTGCATTGGCAAGGCTCTTATGCTCTTCTTCCAGCGACTCCATCTCCCCTGGGACAAGCTTTGCCTGTTCCAACTGCGAAAGTCTGGCAAGAATATAATCCCTGTCGGACTTCAGAGCGTCTATCTGGGCCCTCTTTGCTCCTATCTCGCTCTCCAATGCGGAAAGTTCTCCCCAAAGCCGGCGGCACTCCATCAGTTCATTCCTGTCATCAGCGAAACGGTCCAAAACAGAAAGCTGGAACTTCCTGTCGGTCAGAAGAATGCTCTTATGCTGGGAATGTATGTCTATCAGCTTGTCAGCCAAGGACTGAAGTGCAGACACCTGCACCGGGCAGTCGTTTATAAAACTGCGGGACCGGCCTGACGCATTCACAACCCTCCTTATGGTAAGATGTCCGGTAGAGCCGGTATCGAATTCGGCTTCCACGACACAGCTGTCCTCTCCGGCAGCCACCATCGAAGCATCAGCCTTCGCGCCGAAAAGCAGCGACATGGCCCCGAGTATGATTGACTTGCCTGCTCCGGTCTGACCAGTAATAATAATCAGACCCTCCGGAAAAGAAACGTCCAGAGAGTCTATCAGAATATAGTTCCTTATATGTAAAGACCGAAGCATCGCGCGAGACTATTTCTCCGCCGCGTCTTCTTTGGCTGTTCTGTAGTAGAGTTCGCCGTTTTCAAACTCGGAGATAGCGACAAGGTCAGGTTTCGGCTGACGCTCGTAGTACTTGGAGATTTCTATCTGCTCCTTGTTTTCGAAAACCTCATCCATGGTATCCCTGTCTCCCTTGAACTCTTCAAGCTTCTTGGCAAGTTCTTTCTTCTCTGCAAGAGAGATCTGATTGGCCCTCTTGGACAGTATCACCACAGTCTCATAAATGTTGCCCGTAGGCTCCGCGAGATATTTGATGTCGCGGGTAATGGTATTTGTAGGTATTTTCTTTTCCATACTTATATTACCGCTGAACTTTCAAGAAAGTTTCAATTATTTTCTTTCACTTTGGAATACAACCTGTCGAGTTCCTTCCTATAATGAGAATCAGGGTACTCGCCTATGAAGTTAAGGTAATCATCCATAAATACAAGATACCTCTCTTTCTGCTTGGCCCTAACACTCATCTCCGCGTATTTGTATGAAGACATGGCGGAATAATACAGAATATCCTCACGATACACGTTATCGGCATCATCCCTTAGGACATTCTTGAAAGCCACCCTTGCTGCCAGATAATCCTCCATCCTGTAATACAGTTTGGCGTTCTCGTAGGCCTTCCTGTCAAGTCTTTCTCCAAGATCTTCAAGCATGTGCCGGCATATATCGGCATTAGGCGAGTCCGGATTGTTCAGCAGATATGTGCTGATAGCCTGCATGGCCGTATATGTCGGAGTCTGGTCCAGCTCATAACGCAGAGTCGCCTTGTAAAGGCAGTCCACGCGCAGAAACTCAGCACTCTCTTCGAGAGGACTGTACGGATATGTGGCCACAAATTTGGAAAAATTGGTCTCGGCCGTATAATAGTCTCCCATGGAATAGTTGCTAAGCCCCCAATAATACAGCACCGAATCCTCGCGCGCCGTGCCGCCTACAAGAAG
>HF986329.1:43508-45308 GCA_000432655.1 Bacteroides sp. CAG:1060 | reverse complement strand
TGCCGCCTACAAGAAGCGACAGGGACTCGAACAGAGCCGCAGACTTGGAATACTTCCCTTTGTTGAAATAATCAAACGCAGCTGCATACTTGGCATCGGTGTCATTGCTCTCCAACAAAACGGCATACTGGGACTTGCACGATGCGGCACAAAGGCCCACAGCAAACACGAAAAGCAATACTCTTTTCAGTTTCATCTCTTCAAATATTTTTCGGTGTCAAGTGCGGCGCGACATCCCGAAGCCGCTGCATTGACAGCCTGTCTGTAATACGGATCCTGTACGTCACCGGCAGCGAAGACACCGTCAACGTTTGTCCGGCTGCTTGCTCCTTCGGTGACAATATATCCTTCCGCATCGGTCTTCACCCACTTGGAGAACAGCTCCGATACGGGATGATGTCCGATGGCCAGGAAAAAGCCGTCAATCTTTATATCAAAAACCTCGCCAGTCTTGCGCTCAAGTCTTGCACCCGTAACACCGCTCTCGTCGCCAAGGACCTCGCGGGTGTTGCAGTTCCAGAGGATTTCTATGTTTTCCGTGTTCTTTACACGATTCTGCATAGCCTCGGAAGCACGGAGCACATCCCTTCTTACTATCATGTAAACCTTGCGGCAAAGTCCGGCAAGATAAGTGGCCTCCTCACAAGCCGTATCTCCTCCGCCCACCACGGCAACATCCTTGCGGCGATAGAAGAATCCGTCACATGTAGCACAGGCGGAAACGCCCATACCCCTGAACTTTCTCTCCGACGGGAGTCCGAGATACTTGGCCGTAGCACCGGTAGCTATAATCACGGCGTCAGCCTCAAGCTCCGTCTCCGAATCCACGGTCACCCTCAGCGGCCTCACATCGAAATCCACAGAGGTCACGCTGCCTCTGGGAATATCCGCACCAAGCTCAACAGCCTGCTCACGCATATCCGACATGAGTTTATTGGCATCAACACCACCGGGGAACCCCGGGAAATTTTCTATAATCGTAGTGGTAGTCAATTGGCCTCCCGGCTCCACTCCTTCGTAAAGGACTGGCGACAGGGCTGCTCTTGAAGCATAGATGGCGGCTGTGTATCCGGCAGGACCACCTCCAAT
Organism: Bacteroides sp. CAG:1060; assembly: GCA_000432655.1. Lineage (GTDB taxonomy): Bacteria > Bacteroidota > Bacteroidia > Bacteroidales > UBA932 > Cryptobacteroides. The sequence continues at coordinate 44,219 of HF986329.1, read as the reverse complement.
GATAAGACACTTAATATGTTCCATAAAACAAAGTTAAGACTTTTTTGGAAAACTTCAAAAATAAGCATACCTTTGCACGATTTACAAGTCATTGACAATGATGAAATCCAAGACAACTGCAGCTCCATCCATAGAAGAATTCAAGAAAATTCTCAGAGAAAAGCAACTCAAGACCACACCGCAGAGAGTCTCCGTCCATGAGGCCATGCTGAGTCTTGGGCACGCAAGCGCAGATATGGTTGCAGAATACCTTTCAAAGAAAGGGGGCCAGTCAGTCACCATAGCTTCGGTGTACAACATCCTCCTCTCGCTCTCGGATCTCGGCATTTATCACCGCAGGTACAGTTCCAACAACAAAATGTACTTCGACGTCAACACGTTCAAGCACATTCACCTGTACGACACGGTCAGCAACTCATACAAGGACCTGCTGGACGACGAATTGATATCTCTGGTTGAAAGCAGACTGAAAGAGCACAAAATAAGAGGCTACAAAATAGACGCTATCGACATACTGGTAATCTGCCGGCCTTCGCGCAAAAGCAGAATCAAGCAGCTATAGCTCCTTTCTCCAGCGCGCAAGCGGAATGCCAAGCTGACCACGATATTTGGCAATGGTTCTGCGCGCAACCTTATACCCATGCTTCTCCATTTCTTCCACAAGTTGCTCATCGGTGAGCGGTTTGCGCTTGTCTTCCGCATCCACGCATT
>HF986329.1:19839-43495 GCA_000432655.1 Bacteroides sp. CAG:1060 | reverse complement strand
CATCCACGCATGCCTGCAGGACCTTTTTGAGCTCCCTTGTGGACACAGACTCCCCGTCTTTGTTCTCCAGTCCTTCCGAGAAGAAGTATTTAAGCGGGAATATCCCGAAATCGGTCTCTATGTACTTGCTGTTCACCACACGGGAGATGGTGGATATATCGAACCCTGTCTTTTCTGCTATGTCCTTAAGCACCATAGGCTTGAGTTTGGTCTCATCGCCTGATGCAAAATACGCGTACTGATAGTCAAGGATAGCCTGCATGGTCTTGGACAGAGTATTCTGCCTCTGTTTGAGAGCCTCCACGAACCACTTCGCCGAATCAATCTTCTGACGCACGAAAGCGGCAGCTTCCTTCTGTGCCCGCTCCGAAGAGCCTTTGGCATCGAGCAGCATATCAGCGTATTTCTTGTTGATTCTCAATTCGGGCACGGACGAACGCGGCATGGAGAACGTAAGATGTCCGTTATCATCTTCAAGTATGAAGTCAGGCACTATCTGCTGAACGTCTTCGTACGAGTCATCATTGTCCCCTCCCGGAGAAGGATTGAGACGCAATATCCTGGACATCGCTTTTTTAAGGTCGGCTTCCGTCATCCCTGTCCGCGAGAGAATCTTCTGAAAATGCTTGTTGGTAAATTCCTGAAAATAATTCTCAAGTATATTCTCCGCATCCACTACCTCCTTTGTCTGCTTGCAGGCCCGAAGCTGAAGAAGAAGGCACTCCCGCAGATCCCTGGCTCCGACACCGGTCGGCTCGAAATCCTGGATAATCTTGAGTATGGAAAGCACTTCCGGCGCAGAGGTCTCGATTCCGGCGCGAAAAGCCATGTCATCCACCAGAGATTCCACATCCCTGCGAAGATAGCCGTCATTGTCCAGAGAACCTATCAGAAACGAAGCAATTTCATACTGACGCTTGTCCAGATTGCGGCAGCCGAGCTGGTCCATCAATTTCTGGTTGAAACTTTCCTTTACGGAAAACGTATTATACTCAGGCCGGGCATCCTTGCCCCAATTGTTGACATGGGTCTTATAGGCAGGAATATAGTCATCATCCTTTATTTCGTCTATGGAAATATCCTTCGATTCTTCCGGGCGATCCGGGTCAGGACCGTCATCAAGGACAGGATTCTCCTCGATTTCACTGCGAATCTTCTGCTCCAGACTCTGCACCGGCAATTCAAGAAGCTTGATTGTCAGAATCTGAAGCGGAGACATCTTCTGTGTCTGCTTTATTTCAAGACCCTGCTTTATCATTCTTCCTCTTCGATAATACTGCTCATGTCAGACCTGCCGATAGTAGGATAACGGAACCTGTCTCTTACAATGAAAGCGTCCGGATAATCCGACTTGATAATCCGATGCACGGCTTCAGCCTCCGCCCTGTTTCTGAAGTTGCCCACGGTAACCTTGAAATTAGGTGCAGAATAACTCCTGTACACGGACATGTACGGATACTGGGCGTTGAATCGCCTCAACACCGAAAGCGAAGACTCCCGGGCACTTCTGGAACTGCTGCTGAAAATTCTTATCCTGAATCCGTTTACAGTATGCTCTGCCCCGGCTTCAGTCCTTTCAATCAAAGCATTGCGCACTGCCGCATCCTGAAGCACAATCACATCTTCCGGAAGGACCGAAAATATGTCCTTCCCAAGCAGGGTTGAGTCCACCTGCACTTCATTGCCGGCATACATAACCTCTTCCGTCAGGCCTTCGGTCGGAACAGACTGCGCCGCCACCGGAAGCATTGCTGCAAACAGCAGAAGAACATATAAAAGGGCTCGCTTACTCATTTGTTTCTGTCTTTTTCTGTCTCAGATATTCATCCAACTGGATGTCTTTGATTTCAATTTTCTTGCCAACACCCCCGCGAAGCGCCATCCTGGCCCCGAAATCCAGGGACACCGGATCAGTGACGCGCTCCGAACCGAGCAGCTTGAGCAATTTGAAAGGATTGGCTCCATCGGCGATACGGCCCTTCATCGGTACCGAATATACTTTTTCCTTATGGCCATCCACCATGAGCTGATCAGCCGACAGCACAAGTACAGGAGAGGAGTCAATTTTAAGAACTGCCTGAAGATCAGTTATTTCAATACCGATACCAGGATTATTGATCCCTATCTCTATCAATATCGACACCCCGGAAGTCCCTTGAGGAGCCACGGACACAAGATTAAAAGATGTCACGCTGATATCCCTCACGCTCCCCCCGCAGGAAACAAGCAGCAGAGGGCAGATAATTGCCAGTATTAACCTTAATCTTCTCATATATTTATTCGGCAAATATACGAAAAATCCATATCTTTGCCACTTATATGAAGAAGGTATACATAGAAACATACGGGTGCCAGATGAATGTGGCGGACACGGAAGTAATCCTTTCAATTCTGTCCAAACACGGATTCTGTCGGACAGAGGACATAAGCGATGCGGACGTGATAATGGCCAACACCTGTTCCATAAGGGACAATGCCGAACAAAGGATTCTCGGTCGCATCGAGCAGTTCAATATACAGAGAAAAAACAGGCCCGGCACACTGGTCGGGATTCTCGGATGTATGGCCGAAAGACTCAAAGAGTCCCTGCTTGACTCAGGCAAAGTGGATATCGTCTCCGGTCCTGACGCATATCGAAGACTTCCCGAACTGATAGAGGCCGCATCTTCAGGAACGCCGCAGATGGACGTCATTCTGTCAAGGGAGGAGACTTATGCCGACATCTCGCCGATAAGGCTTGACCGCAACGGGGTATCCGCATTCATCTCCATAATGCGCGGATGCAATAACGTATGTTCGTACTGCGTGGTACCTTACACCCGCGGAGCGGAAAGGAGCCGCGACTGGAAAACGATTGTAAGAGAAGCCTGCGAATGTCACAGTGCCGGCTACAAAGAGATTACTCTTCTGGGCCAGAACGTGGATTCATACAAATACGAAGACGTGGATTTCGCGGAGCTGCTCGACAAGGTTGCATCCACGGTGCCGCAGGTAAGAATAAGATTCTCCACCTCCAATCCTCAGGACATTTCCGATGCCGTGCTCCACACAATGGCCGCACATCCCAATATCTGCCACCATATACACCTTCCGGTCCAGTCCGGCTCGGACAGGATTCTGGAGAAAATGCGCCGCAGATACACAAGGCAGTGGTATCTTGACAGGGTTGACAGAATCCACGAAATACTCCCGGATTGTGCCATCAGCACGGATGTGATAGCAGGATTCTGCTCTGAGACGGAAGAGGATCACAAGGACACCCTGAGTCTGTTCGAGAAAGTCGGATTTGACGCAGCCTATATGTTCTACTACTCCGAACGGCCGGGCACACTCGCCGCCAGAAAATACCCTGATGATGTGGACATCGCCACAAAAACCCGTCGTCTGGAAGAAATAATATCCCTTCAGAACAGACTTTCCCTTGAAAGCAACCGGAAAGACATAGGGAAAACCTTCGTCGCCCTGACTGAGGGCCCGTCCAAAAAGGACGAATCACAATTGTGCGGACGCAACTCTCAGAACAAGATGTGCGTATGGACTGACAGTTCGCACAAGGCCGGAGACTTCGTCAAGGTAAAAGTCCTTGACTGCACCCAGGCTACCCTGCTCTGCGAATTGGCGGAGTAGCCCCAATAAACTTGAACTATGAAAATAAAAGACTTGTGCGCGAGTGAAAGACCTCGCGAAAGGCTTGTGGCACAAGGTGCCGAAAGTCTGAGCAACACCGAACTTCTCGCTATCCTTATAAAGAGCGGTACCCGGGAAGCCAGTGCCATGGATATGGCATCCTCCATACTTAAAGACTGCAACGGAGACTTGTCTCTGCTGTTCAACGCATCCTTTGACCACCTTTTGTCATTCAAAGGCATAGGCAGGGACAAGGCCTGCACAATCCTGTCCGCGCTTGAACTGGGCAGGCGGTTCATATCAGAGACATCCGGAGTCGCAAAGAAACCTATTGTCTCCTCGCGAATGATTTTCGATATAATGTCCCCAAGGATGAAAGGCATGCAGCACGAAGAATGCTGGGGCCTGTTCCTTGACAGCGGCAGCCGGCTTATACACAAGACGATGCTGAGCAAAGGCGGCATCAGCGCCACGGTAATTGACAGCAGGCTGGTGATATCATGCGCCCTTGGGAAAAAAGCCAGCAGCGTAATTCTTGTGCACAATCATCCTGGAGGCAACCCTGAGCCAAGCAGCGCTGACATAAAACAGACCGATGCGCTTCATAAAGCGGCATCGGCCTGCGGAATTGTCCTGTTGGATCACGTGATTATCTGTGACACATGCTTTTATTCGTTCTCTGACAACAGAAAACACAAAGCTTAGTCGCCGTAATCTATCGGATTCAAATCATCTTCGATGTACGAGTTGACCCTCTTGAGCTCTATGGCGCTGCCTATAAGCACACAGCCGAAAAGCATGAGCGCGATGGCTACAAGAGTCACAACCAGCATCCTGCCCCCGAAATTATTGAAAATGCAGAAAAGAGAAAGCACGAGCATAAGCAGTCCGCCTATCGCTACCCATACGGAACCTTTGGCTCCGAACGCTCTGATATCTCCGGCAAGTCCCATAAGCATGAAACTGTGATACATCAGCCAGAAACCAAGCAATATTGGGAGCGCCACCATTACAACGCTTGGGAAAGCGCAGAGCAGCAGACCGAAAAGAATGTCCACAAGTGCTCCGAAGATATTATATCCTCTCATCATAAAGAGGTTGCGGCTGCCTACAGCCACACACATGCTAAATATTCCGCTGGCAAGCACCATAACACCGAAAAATACGGACAGCGTCACATAACTCTCGAGCGGATTGAATATCAGCACGATACCTGCGGCAACAGAAAGTATGCCGCACACAAGATACAGCCACCAGTGCTTGATGACCCTGCTTGCCTTTCCGGCAAGTTGTGAAAAAATGTTATTCATTTTAAGAACGAGGTAATATTGCCCAACATATCAGGTATGCAAGTACACCGCATCCTGCACAGCAGGCAAAGAGTACAAATAAAATACGTATAAGAGAGGAATCGACATTAAGGTATTCTGCAATACCCCCGCAGACCCCTGCAATTTTAACATCTGTCGATGACAGTGTAAGTCTTTTTGGCATAATCAATAAATTTTTACAAATATAAAAAGAATACATTAACTTTGTAATGTCGGTATTCCGGCCAATAAACTATTTTTATAATATTTCATCTCGATGAAATTACATCACTATCTCATCATCGCTGCAGCTATAGTTGCGGCATCTTGCTCCGGTCATTCCACACCGGGGATTGTCAAAGTGGAAGGCGGCACGATAAGGGGTATCGTCTCCGATACCATGTCAGTCTATAAAGGCATTCCTTTCGCTGCTCCTCCGGTAGGAGATTTAAGGTGGAAAGCGCCGCAGCCCGTAATTCCATGGGAAGGCATAAGAGAAGCTACGGAGTTCGGCCCAAGCCCGATGCAGGCAGGCAACAATGAAAATATGAGCGAAGACTGCCTCTACCTCAATGTCTGGACACCGGCCAAGTCCCCAAAGGAGAAACTCCCGGTACTCGTATGGATATATGGCGGAGGATTCGCAGGCGGCTCCACATCGTACTATGACGGAACTCCTCTTGCGGAGCAGGGCGTCGTATTGGTATCCATAAACTACCGCGTGGGCAAACTTGGATTTTTTGCCCATCCGGAGCTGAGTTCCGAAACGGAGCAGGGCACCAGCGGCAACTACGGCCTTCTGGATCAGATAGCCGGACTCAAATGGATTCAGAACAACATTTCCAAATTCGGCGGAGACCCTGACAAGGTGACGATTTTCGGCGAATCAGCCGGAGGAATTTCCGTAAGCATGCTGTGTGCCTCCCCTCTTGCAAAAGGATTGTTCCGCGGAGCCATTTCCCAGAGCGGCGGTTCTTTCGGCCCGACCAGGAAGACCTCATACCCGGGAGAAAACATGAAAACCCTCGCTCAGTCCGAGCAGGAGGGTCTCGCATATTCGGAATCCATGGGGGCAAAGAACATCTCGGAGTTGAGAGCCCTGGATGCATCCAATTTCGCAAAGCCTGGCATGATGACCGGCGGGGCATGGCCGATAGTGGACGGATATGTCATCCCTGACGACCAGTACAAACTCTACGAGCAGGGCAAATACAACGATGTGGCCGTGCTCATCGGGTACAACTCGGATGAAGGTGCAAGTTTCAGCGCCACCAAAGATGTCAAGAAGCACCTTGCCAGCGTGGAACAAAGATACGGCCCGTTTGCAGAGAGGCTGCTTAAAGTCTATCCTGTGGAAGGAAACACTGTGCCAAAGAGCGCTCGCGATCTTATGAGAGACGCCGCCTTCGGATGGCACACATGGGCATGGGCATGTCTTCAGTCAAAGACCGGCAAATCCCCGGTATATCTATACTATTTCGACCAGCACCCGGACTACCCGAAGGATTCGCCACGCTACGGCTACGGCTCTCCGCACGGGCAGGATGTGGACTTTGTATTCGGAACTGTAAGAAATCCTCAACTCGACAGCGACAAGCCGCTTTCAAGGACAATGATCAAGTACTGGACCAATTTCGCCAAGAACCTTGACCCTAACGGGGATGACGTTCCTATGTGGCCACGATTTACCTCAGAGGAGCATTGCTCAATGTATCTTTCCGGCGAGACTCCGGCTCCGGGACCTGTACCTCAGGAATACGCCCTGCAGGAGCTCGACTCTTATTTTGCGTGGAGAAGGACTCCGGAAGGGGCAGCCTGGGCAAAATAAAAGGTAACACTGTATATATATGACGCTTCTATTCATCTATCTTCTTGGCGCAATGTCCATATCGTTCTTATGCTCGGTATTGGAAGCCACTCTTATGTCCACCCCTATTTCATATATAACCATGAGGGAGGACGAAGGGTACAAAGCCGCCACCAAGTTCAAAAAGTTCAAGCAGGAAAGTTCGAGACCTATCGCAGCCATCCTTTCGCTCAACACCATAGCCAATACCATAGGCGCCGCCGGTGTCGGAGCACAGGCAACAGCGGTTTTCGGCTCCAAGTGGTTCGGACTCGTAAGTGTCGTCACCACCATACTGATACTTGTCTTCTCGGAAATTATACCTAAAACCATCGGTACCACGAGATGGAAATCGCTGATGGGTTTTGCTACAAGAGTCATTTCCGTGCTGATAGTAATAATGTATCCGCTGGTAATACTGGTTGAAGGACTCACCAAACTCGTTACGCCAAAAGACCAGGAGTCAGCCGTCTCCCGCGAGGAAGTGAGCGCCATGGCCAATGTTGCGGAAGAGGAAGGAGACCTCGAAGAGGACGAAAACGCCATCATCCAGAATCTTATCAACATGGATGAGGTAGATGCGGCAGATGCCATGACTCCGCGCGTGGTATGCGCCACGGCACCGGAGTCCATGACCATGAGGGCGTTCTACAAGGACAAGAAATATCTTCACCACAGCAGAATCCCGGTCTATGAGAAGGACGATGAGTACATCACGGGGTACATACTCCGAATGGATGCACTTCAGCTGCTCGCAGAAGACAAGTTCGACAAAACCCTCGGAAGCATCAAGCGGGAGATAGCCTCATTCCGCGAAAATACTCCTCTTGACCAGATATGGGACGAGATGCTCAGCAAGGACGAGCAAATAGCCATAATAATTGACGAGTACGGCAGTTTCCAGGGAATTCTGACGCTTGAAGATGTGATAGAAACCCTCCTTGGCAGTGAAATCGTGGACGAGAAAGATACAGTGCGCGACATGCAGCAGTTTGCAAAAGACCGTTGGCACAAACTAAATCCCAACGCCAAAGTCATAGAGCCGATTGAGGACTCCTCCGAAGAAGAGGCTTCTTAATCGGACTCACTACGAAAGAAACCGTGCCGCTGGAATTCCTACGGCACGGTTTCTTTTATAACAATCAGTCAGCCGATTGTCAGAAGCTGAATTTCAGCATGGCCTGTACACGGTGATTGGTTATCCAATGAAGATTCTCGGTAGCAAGACCTTCCGCGAAATTCGTTCCCCATGAGCCATATTCCACAGAAGTCACTTCATACTCAAGACCAAGCGCAAGCTTGCCGAAATTGTAAATGACGGTAGGAGTAAGTCTCCACATCTGGTTCATATTGGCAAAACTGTTCTTGCTGAAGTAGAGCATATCCTTGCTGAGGATAGTACCTGCAGTACCGAAGTTCTTTACATATCCGGCAAAAAGGACTCCCTGAAGCTTCTTTCCGTACTTGGCTGAGAACCAAGAAGAAAGGTTACGGGTAGTAGTATATTCCCAACTTCCGTCAGAATTAATCTTCGATACGCCATAACCGCCGTTAAGATTCAGATGCTCACCTGCCTGTGCGAAGATGGCCTTTGCCTTAAGGGTAAGAAGACCTTCGCTATACTGGGCATAGAGGAAAGGAGACACTGTAGTGATGCGGTCATTGACCTTTTTCTTGCTTATCTGATCAACATTCCTTGGCTTGATGGAAAGAATGTCAAGTCCGGCACGTGCAAGGAATCCGTTCTGAGCGAAAGTGAGTCCGAAATAGAACTCCGGAGTGCATGAATACTTGATAAAATCAGCAGAATACCTCACACCCGCATCATTGGTACCAGGGCCGGCAGAAACATACTGCATCTGCCAAATAGCGGCAGCTGTAAATGTCAGCGCAGGGAAGAACTTATACTCTACCTGAGCGAGCGGGGTACGGCTGAAAGGACCGAACGGTGCTCCGGTGTTGAGGGAAATCACATCCGGCATATCAGCAGCCATAGGATGCCAGGCCTGTCCTACCTTGAAAGAAAGGTCATTCTTGGCGATGGTGGCATAAGCCTGACGAAGACGAAACACTGCAGTACCGGTCACTCCGGACACTCCGCTGTAGAAGTCAGCCTCAATTTTGGCTCCCATGTTCCATCCGTCAAACTCATATCCTGTCACGTCAAGACCGAGTCTGGATGTAAGGGCGGCGAACCTGGCCGATGTTCTGGCGTTGAGATCTTCACCATCAACGATTTTTTCATCTTTTGGAAGATAGTAGAAGAAATCTTCCGTACCTGCAACACTCTCGCGAGTATCTACAGCAGCGTAGTTACGTATAAATCCGTACCACTTGAGCTGCGGCTTGCTCTCCTGTGCCATAGCGGCAGTACCGAGCAGCGACAATGCCGAAACGGCAATTACAATTCTTTTGCAGTTCATAATATAAATTGGACAAAACATGAGGAGACAGAAAAAGCACCGTCTCCTCACATAAGTTAAACTTTATGCAGCCTGGAATGGGAACAATGTCGTAAGAAGGAAGTATCCCAAAATGAAGCCTATGACACCGATGATAATGCCGACCTTGGTCATATCCTTGGTGGAAACCAGACCTGTGGAGGCCGCAATGGCATTCGGAGGTGTAGATATAGGGAAGAGCATGGCGATGGATGCACACATAGCTATGAAAGGAATAAGCGCATACATTCCGCCCATACTTTCAAACTGAGTATGGCTGGCCGCAGCAGGGTCTTCAAGAGCAGTACCTACAACTACGAGAATAGGCACGAGAAGGGCCGCCGTAGCAGAGTTGGAGATGAAGTTGGAAAGGAGGTAGCAGATAAGACCGGCAACTATCATCACGATGACCACGTTCATGGATCTGAACGGAATCGCATTGATAAGAGTAGCGGCAAGTCCCGTCTTGTTGAGACCTATTCCAAGGGCAAATCCTCCGGCAACGAGCCAGAGCACGCTCCAGTTAATCTCTTTGATATCTTCCTTGGTGAACACTCCGGTACAGGTATATACTGCAAGAGGAATAAGAGCCACCACATTGGAGTTGATACCGGTAGCCTGCTCTGTCACCCAAAGGAGGATGGTAAGGAAGAAAGTAATCCATGCCACATAAGTGCGCCAGTCCTTCTTTGACTCCTTGACAGGAATGTCAAGAACGATGGATTTGGCCTTGAACGGGAAGAAAACTGTAAGAAGCACCCATGCGATAATAATCATGACTATCACGTAAGGTATCATTCTGAGCATCCAGTCAAGGAATCCGATACTGTAGCCGGCATTCTCGAGAGCACCGATAGCCACAGCATTCGGAGGAGTTCCGATAGGGGTTCCGATACCACCGAGGTTGGCTGCGATAGGAATGGAAAGTGCAAGCCCCACCTTGCCGGTCTCATCATCAGGAAGACTCTTGAGCACAGGTGCAAGGAAAGCAAGCATCATCGCCGCGGTAGCAGTGTTGCTCATGAACATGGAGAACACGCTGATGACAATGAGAAATCCGAGAAGAACAACTTTCGGCTTCTTTCCGAAAAGCCCGAGAAGGAACTTCGCCATCACAGCATCCATACCATACTTGGAAGCCACTATGGCAAGTACAAAGCCGCCCATGAAGAGCATTACTACAGGATCGGCAAAAGAAGCCATTATGGACTTGTAGTCTACAAGAGTACCGCTTTCCGGATTACAAAGGAACTTCAATCCCTTGTCAGAAACTGTCAGCAGCATCACCACGATGACAATCAGAGATGTGGTCCAGTTAGGCACAACCTCTACAATCCACATAAGCGCTGCGAAGAAGAAGATGGCAATCATTCGCTGTTGCACGGCAGTGAGTCCCTCGATTCCGAAGAACGATGTCGGAACTGCCCACAAGAAAACCGTAATCGCAAGCACTACGCACAGGAGGACGATGTTCTTTACAGAAACTTTGTTTTGTGACATTTATCTGAAAAATTAATAATATTTCCTGAACACAAGTTTGCAAAGTTAGTCATTATTACCGAAAAAGCCGCTCAAATAAACAAGTTTTTGAGCGGCTCGATATTTAATTCAGCAAAACTGCTATTTATCCTTCACACAGCGCACTGACACACCTGTTTTGACATCAAGGTACGCTACGCTCAGACGGCCTTTCAGGTAAACCTTTGTGAAAGTTGTCATCATTCCTGTCACCTGTTCTCCAGTCTGCTTTCCGTCTTTCATTTTGGCGTGACCGGTGGAACCGAGAAGATACGTCATGCCGTTCATGCCCAAATACTCCTTGACATCACACTTGGTATCATCAATCATCGCAGTCATATACTTGCCGGACATTACGGAACCTGCCGGCTGGAAATTAAATCCCTGCTCGAAAGACTTTGCCACAGAACCATACTTGAGCTCAGGATCCCAGAACATGGCATTAGGATCATCCGCAGGCTTGGTAGCCTCATTGTCCATCTTGACTGAAGCACCGCACAGTTTGAAAAGCTCAGCGGCTGAAGGAATATGCCACCCTTCAGGGCAGATGCCTCTGGTCTTCTCAAGAGTATTGTAGTTGGAAGCATCAATCTTCTCGACTCCCAAAGCCAGGGCAGGAGAGTACAAATATCCGAACTTGGCGATGCTGGCGTCATCCTTCAGGATATCCTTGACTGTAGGAGATTTGGCACCTTCCTTAAGCTCAAGGTTATATGGATACCACATTGTACCTGTCTTAGGGTCGTCTGAGACGTTCACGCCTTCAGGAAGGTAATGAAGATTCTCTGTCATCCAATAATTTCCGTCGCCAAAGTACTTGACGCCGTATGTATATCCGCCGTATTCCAAAGACGGGGCAGGAACTGCAATCTCCACAACTTTCAATTCAGACACGCCGTCAGCATTGGTAAATGCCACAGTGAAAGACTCTTTAACTGCAGCTGTCGTATGGTTAGGCGGAACGACAACGGTAAGTTCCGTGGTACCTGCCGTGCCCTTCATAGGCACGACATCCACTGTCGTAGTAGTCACTTTCCAGTCACAGTTGGCTGTGAGACTGTATTTTATGGTAGCGCCGTCAAAAGGAACGACCACGCTTTCCTTGGACTCGATGGTTCCCTCTGGAGCCGGAGCCGCTTTATCACAAGCCACCATGGCGGCGAGGACAAGAGCAAAAGCCAATGATTTCTTCATAATTGAAATATTTAAAACGTTAAACCAAATTCTATACCTGCACAATACCTCCATGACCCTGGTATCTCCTCAGGAGAAAACGCCTTGATCATAGACCCGCGGACAGCGGCAAACAGGCCCTTGCGAAAATATCGAGTAACCCCAAGCCCGGCATCAATGCGTGGAATCGTCTCGTATTCACTTGCCACGGAATACAGTTCCCCGTGCCTGAAAGGAGCCTCCACATCCGAATCGACCTCCGAAACGGTCCACTCGGAATCATTGGACCGCCCTGCCATAAATCCAATCTCGCCTCCTATCTCCCATTTCCCGAAAGGAAGCGTCGCATACGCACGGACATCTCCGCTCATCAGCTCCCTGCCGGACACGAACGGATACCTGACCGAAACCACATCCCTTCTGTCCAAGAACGAAACTCCGGCACCAAATACCATCGCATCGTTTGTCCATTCATACGATACCCCGACATTTAAGATGCCGGTTTCGCGGATTTTGTTGCTCCCGTACTCCTTGACAAGGGTCACACCTCCGGATGTCACCTTATCCAGAACGCTCTTGCGGTTGGTACCATATTCATATAGAACATAGCCCCTCAGAGTATTCTTCCCGAAGCGGTAGTCCAGCTTCATGGAATATTCCGGGCCACGGAAACGATACCACACGTTCTGCCTTTCGCCTACCTCTCCGCGAAAGTAGTCAAAGCCAAATTCGGCGAACAATCCTCCGGCAGCGAACTGAACGGCGGCTCCGAGAGTATTCTTATATACAGGCAGACCGTTGACACCGGGCTCTTTAAGATGCACCCCGCTTCCGGTCCAGGCCTGATAATTTCCAAGCCACAAACCTTCATCAAAGAAGGCCATCGGGGCCGTATCGGACGTTCCGATCTGCTCGGCATTGATAATTTCCGTATTTCTTCCCACCTTCAGAGAAAGTCCGGCGGCAAATCCCTCTGCCGCATATACAACGGACGGAGAGAACTCCATATCAAGTTTATACCCGGTGTATCTGAGATCCTTACGCTTGGCAGCATTGGCTGACTTGAAATCCAGCGACGCGCCTATCATCCATCCGGACGAAAGAGGCACTGAAATACCGCCGGACACCAGATACTTCTGAAAAGACTTCCGGCCCGGAGTAAACTCGCTCACATCTATAGGGAAATATCCCGGATCAATGAACATTGAGCCGCACATCCCCCGCGCCTCAGTATCGCTGAACCCGAAAGTCCCGGTCATCGAGAATTTGTCAAGATGATTCACCGAACGGGCAAGCGCTCCTCCGCTGAGATCCGAAGAAGACTGGTTGTAATTTCTGAAATCCCCGCCGGTATAGGCAAACGACAACGAAGCCTCGGAGAAATCCAGACTGTCCAACCTCAACGCCGCCATATTGGAACCGTCATTCCAAAGATTGCGTTTGAGAAGCCGATCGTATTTCTGCGCCGATACACATACGGGCAGGCACAGAAGAACCGTCAACGCAGCGATTCTATTTATGAAGAGATTGTGTTTCACGCTCATAAAAATCTTTTGAACTGTTGTTGGTGTCCACGAGGACCTCATAACCCTTCTTGGCACTCATATTCTCATCCGTCCGGCGCATTAGTGACCTGCCCTCAAATGTCTTGGAAAGAGTCACATAGGATGCGTCAATGGACGGAGAAATGCGTTTTTTGTTGGATGAAGATCCGCCGTTGAATACCTCCACGCCGTCAAGCACCCATTCGTTAGGTATGCAGACAATCCTGTCCTTATCGCTTCCCGGTTTCTGTATGATGTTCTCGCTCTTGGAGACAAACTCCTGGATAGTGGTACCCTCGGCTCTGAAAATCACCACCGCAGGGGAATTGATGGAAAGCGTGTAGGCATTGGACTGCCCTGTCTTTATCACCACATTCATATAATGGTCCGTGCGCACAAGCGGTCCCGGCGCCGGGTGATATATCGGATTCGCAAAATACAAAGGATTGTAGCACACGAATACGTCTTCTCTATTAAGATTCACAGACTGAGGATAGTACGCGCTATGGTCAATGGCGCCTCTCACCGCGATTATGGCATCTTCTCCCTTGCCCAAAGGGAAATCTTCACCACCACCGGGGAACTGCCATACAGCCTGAATAATCGGAGAGAAATCTATTCCTTCTTCCCAGACGGAAACGGAGTTGGAATTGTATGGGTCAAGAGTTCCGAAGCACAATCCGTCAAGATGTACGGTAGAAGCGGAATTATTGTGCAGAATAATGTATGAGTCCGACTGGTATGTCCCTTCCTGCGGGTATTTCAGGCACCCGCCGCAATAGATTTCCTTTATGACAATATCCGACAGTCTCAGTCGCGAAAGCTTTATGGCACAGTCTGAAGAAGTCCCGCTTACAATCACTCCGTTCCTTGTCCCGTTGAATGACTGCTCCCCGTTCAGAATGGAAACCGTCACCATGTACACCCCGTTCGGGACATCGACAAAAGCCTTTCCGGAATCATCGCAACGAGCCGGATAGGTGGCGTCCGTGTTGATATCCCTGACGGATATCTCCGCCAGACCATAGTCCGCAGAATCGCCGTCCGGAACCTCAAGACTGATTTCAAGCCGTTGCAAGTCCGGCATATAAGGGTTTCCATCCCCTACTCTCACACAAGAGAAGAGGAGCGCGGATATAAGCAATGCCACAAATATGATATGAAAGTGTCTCATAACTTGATTCTGCAGGTAAGTCCGTAATAAAACGCAGGCGTAAAGATAGCTCCCACTCCGGTAGCCTTGGATATGACGTATGGACGGGAGTTGGTGAAGTTGTTGGCAAAGAACGAAAGACTTACAGCCTCTCCAATTTCCTTGGTAACACTCAGATTGGCAGACATATATGCACCATATCCGTCCTGTGCGAAAAGATATGAGTTGGACGGCCTGATGATAAGATCCTTGAACTTGTTGTCGGTCTTGTTGCGCTCGGAGAAAGGATGCATCTGCGTGCCTCCATCCTCGACGTCAAGATATCCGACAGGATACAGAACATCCTCGCCCCCGGTCGGAAGATTGCGTGAGCGCGTGAGAAGAGAGGCTTCAAGCCGGCAGGTAATCACCAGTCTCGCTTCCGGAATGTGCGTTATGGAAGTCAGGTTGGCGGTAAGGGAAGAGCTGACCTTGCCCCTGATCATAAGTGAAGAATTGCCGCCGTTGGCATATACTCCGACATAAGGATATGAACGGGAAGGTATCTCCGGATGCGACCATCCGGTATTATAATAGTAGTACAGCCCGTCATCGTCTGTCCTGGTCCATCCGTACGAAGCGTCAAGCCTGAAAGAAGTGCGGATAGGGGTTATCTGAGGAAAATCCATCGTGAGTTCCGCTCCGGCTCTCTTTACTGGAGCGCCATTGTCCTGACGCTTGACAGAAACGAATGTCTTGTCGTCGTAGCCGTCACGATTCAGCACGAGCGCCTGGAAACTGTTGGAGAATTTGTAAGGATTTTCGGTAAGGTTGTAATATCCTACCAACGAGAGGTTTATCCCGAATACCTTGGCATCAATTCCCACCTCGGCATTGCTGTTGCGCTGCCATTTGAGATCCGGATTATATTCTATCGGGCAACTCTGGGTATAGTAACGATAGTAAAGCTCTCCCGCAGCATCATATCCGCTGGAGACAAGAATGTCGCGATACTCCTGCTTAGGATAGAGAATGTAGAAGGAAGGAAGCTTCTCGGCAAGGCCCCATCCGGCTCTGAGCGAGACATTCTTGCTTATATCCCACTTGGCGTTGAGACGCGGCGAGAAAGAACCCACATTGGAGTACCGGCTGCCCTCTATAAGAATCCTGTCGTAGCGGAGTCCGGCCGTCAGACGCAGACCGAACGGGAATGTGAAATCCTCCTCGGCATAGGCAGAAACGGTATGCATGAAAGGATAATCCGTATAAGGCCGCGGACGATATCCGTCTGCAGCAAGGTCCGGATCAAGATAGTACTCTCCATGCCCCACATTACCGGAAGCCTTCCACTGGAGACCGGCCTTAAAAGCGCTCCGGAATCCGTTGAACCGGGAGTTGAGGGTATATTTCAACGATGCTCCGGAATCCAGTTCCCGGGAATCCTCCATCCTGTCGGAATAGTATTCTCCCTCGGGGAGCAGTGTGGCGTAACTGTACCCTTCCGCCTCAAAATGCACCGCCGGAAGACGGGATGCCGCAGAATTGTATTTGTGGAGATGTGAAAGGTTGTCCGCATAATTGACATAGGCATCGAACTTCAGGTTTGTCGCCCACGGCTCGTTAATCTGCCATGTCAGGGATGTATTGGCACGGAGGGCATTGTCCCTTACCTTGGAATACTGGCCCTTGAAAGCATCCGGGTCATCCTTGCTGTTCATACCTCCAAGGTTGCCGTTAACCCCTATTTCAAACCTGAGCACTCTGGCGAAAGTGTTGCTCCATACAGCACCCAGGCTTCTTCTGGTATAAGACTCATACGGGGAAGTGAGCTTCTTGGTGGCATTGGCCCACTCGGCACTCAGGTTCAGCACACCGGCGTCGAGCCCCATATCGATACCTTTGGAAAGGGACGTCTGATAAGTCCTCGGGTTCACGGAGAACGTCACGTTGAGCGGCGAACGGCCCCGCTTGGTATGAATCTTCACCATTCCGCTGCCCAGGTCCCCGTATTCCGCAGACGGCACGCCGGAGATCACCTCAACCGATTCGACATTGTCCACAGATATGCTCCTGGTATCCACTCCGCCGAGTTCGGAAAAGGCAGCGTTGTTGCCCATACGCACTCCGTCAACCTCCACCGCCGTGGAGAAAGCGGCATTACCCGCCGCCGAGCCGGAAGAACGCACGGAAAAAGTAGATGAGGATGTAAGGTCCGGATTAGTGGTGCGTCCGCCCGGAAGAAGAGCCGCCATATCAGTCATATTGCTGAGCTGCAAATGATTGAGCGCATCGCGGCCGATGTCGTGAGAAGTTCCCGTGCCGTCCTTTGGACGCTTGGCCGTAACAACCACCTCGTCAAGGGCCAGACTGCTCTCCTTGAGCCGGAACGATATGTTGGAAATGTCCCGCTTGACATCTATCGACAACTTATAGTCAACATAGCCGAGAATGCTGACTTTGATGTCATACTTTCCCTGCTGCACCTTGTCTATGGTGAAGGCTCCGTTCGCATCCGTGACGGCCCAGAGCTCATCCACATTGACCACCGCGCCTATAAGAGGCTCCCCGGTGGCGGCATCGGTGACAGTACCTGACACCTTAAAGTGCTGAGGAGCGGCCGCAAGCAGAACCGGAAGCATCAGAAACAATAATACTGCGACAATTGGCTTTCTCATATACCACTAACCATATTGCTGTGCATCAACGTTGACACACGTTTCCTATTGCAAAAATATAAATAATATCAACAAATCAAATAGCGGCGCCTAATGTTTTAATCTATTGTTTTTTTGTAAGATTATCCCCAACTTTGGATGTTTACATATAAGTTCTTCAGAAGCTTTAACTGGTTTTGAAATGAAAAAATACCTTATTGTTGTCGCACTTGTTCTGGTTCTGCGTCCATTGGCAGCATCAGCCGACGAAGGCATGTGGATGGTGAATGCGCTGTCCGAAGCTTTGGTGCAAAAGATGCAGAAAACCGGGCTTGAATTGGCCCCGGGAGAGATTTACGACGAAAGCAAAGTGTCCCTCAAGGATGCTATCGTCTCTCTGGACTTCGGCTGCACGGGAAGCATGATATCGGAGGAGGGTCTGCTTATCACCAACCATCACTGCGCGTATTCGGACGTACACTCGCTCAGCACTCCGGAGCACAATTACCTGGAGACCGGATTCTTCGCCAATTCGCGTGACGGGGAAATATATATTCCCGGCAAGAGCGCCTATTTCCTTAAGAAAGTGCTTGATGTGACGGATGAGGTGGAAGAAACGGTGGAATCCCTCAAAGCATCGGGACAGCCGCACGGCAGCAGAAGGGTATCTTCCATACTGGAGAAGAAATATTCCAAGATTACCGGATACGAGGCTTCGTTAAGCAGCATGTGGTCCGGATCCAAGTACTATCTTGCTCTTTATGAGGTATATACCGACATACGACTGGTAGCCGCACCTCCGGTAAGCATCGCCGCATTCGGCGGAGACATAGACAACTGGGAATGGCCGCAGCAGAAGTGTGACTTCGCGATGTACCGCATCTATTCCGGCCCTGACGGGAAGCCGGCACCTCATTCGGACGCCAATGTCCCGATGAAGCCGCTGCGTCACCTTACCATAAGCACCCAAGGCATAAAACCGGGGGATTTCACAATGATTATGGGATACCCTGGAAGGACGGCAAGGTACTCTTCCTCAGCCAAAGTCAATTACCGCAGCCACATCACGCTTCCGGTAAGCAATAAGGTCAGATCTGACCAGATGGCCATCATCAAAGGATGGATGGACAAAGACCCGGACATCAGACTCAAGTACTCGGACAAGTATTTCTCGCTCAGCAACGTACAGGAGAATGACGAGGGCTTCGTGCAGAACGTCGGCCGCTTCGGAGCATCCAAGCATATAAGACGGGAAGAGCGCAGGATGCTGCGTGACGAAAAGGCTCTGCTCAAAGAACTCGAAGAGAAATACGCAGAAGTAAGTGATGCGCAGAAGAGTCTCACATATTACAGGGAGACAATGATAAGAGGCACCGGACTCGGACTCGTAGCCACAAGACTGCGTACGTCCCGAAGGCCTCTTGACATGGACAAGGAGTATTCCAAGCTTGACCTCAGAGTGGAAAAGGATCTTTTCCGCTACTGCCTGCAGTCTTACTTCGACAACGTGAACCCGAAGTATTTCGGAGAGTATCAGAAAGAACTTCTGAGCAGGTTCGGCAAAGACTACGACGCCATGTTCAACGCGCTTTGGATAGACAGGCACATGACCAAGGATGACGGCATCTACAAATTCTTCGCCGATGTCAACGTAAGTGATTTCAACAAAGACATTGACTCAATCATGGGAGAGCGCAGCCTCACTGCCCTTGACAAAGAGTACACCCAGGCCAAGTACCGCGCACGCAAACGCCGCCACATCGAACAGTACCCGGACGCCAACTCCACGATGAGACTCACCTACGGAAAGGTAAGTTCGTTCAAAAGGGACGGGAAAATGCTCCCGTGGCAGACTTTCTCTTCAGAGATACTTGCCAAGGAGAATCCGGATTCCTATGATTTCCACCTTCTTCCGGAATGGAAGAATCTTCTCGAAGAAGCACAGGACAAAGGGCTTGACCTTCCGGTCAATTTCCTCACGGACAATGACATCACAGGCGGCAACTCGGGAAGTCCGGTGCTCAATGCCCGGGGCGAAATCGTCGGACTTGCCTTCGACGGCAACAAGGAATCCCTCGCATCTGATGTATATTGGACTCCTGGATACAACAAATGCGTCAACGTGGATATCAGATTCGTGCTCTGGACACTTGAAAACTACGCCCACTGCGACAATATTCTCGCTGAAATAGGACAAAAATAATGAAACACGCACTCATCACCCTGGCCGCCACGACACTGGCCGCAGTTACAATTTCATGCAAAATGGAAAATCCGTTGTTGACAGAATCGCCTCTTCCATACGGCGCACCGCAATTTGACAAGATTCGCACGGAGCACTATCTCCCTGCCTTCAAACAGGCCATTTCAGAAGCTCGCGACGAGATAGATGCCATCACATCCAATCCGGAAGCGCCGACATTTGCCAACACCATTGAAGCGCTCGAGTTTTCGGGGCAGCGGCTATCTTCGGTAAGTGCCATCTTCTACAACCTTCTCGAAGCGGACGCCGATGAGAAGATGCAGGCCATCGCGGAGAAAGTCTCACCTCTGATGACTCAGTACTCCATGTATGTGTCTCTGAATGAAGCCCTGTTCGCCAGAATAAAGTCCGTATGGGAGCATCAAGAGAGCCTGAACCTGGAAAAGGATCAGCTCAGGCTGCTCGAGAAGACATACAGGGAATTCGAGTTGAGCGGAGCCAACCTCAGCGCGGAAGACAAGAAATTATACAGCGAATACGAAGAGCAGCTTTCTCTTCTCTCTCTGAAATTCGGCAAAAACGCCCTTGCCGCCACCAACGCGTGGAAGCTTGAACTCACCGACAGTTCGGACCTTTCGGGACTTCCGGACTACGTGAAAGACATGGGCGCCGCGACAGCCGCCGAACTGGGAAAGCAAGGATGGGTATTTGATCTTTCATATCCGAGCTACTCTGCGTTCATGCAGTTCAGCGACCGCCCGGACCTGCGCAAACAGTGCTACCTGGCATACAACTCCAGGGCATACGGCGGGGAAAACGACAACAGCGAAGTATGCCGGCAGATAGCCAACACCAGGCTCAAGATAGCCAATCTGTTGGGATTCAGCAGTTATGCAGAATATGCCCTCAAGGAGAGAATGGCCAAAAACGTAAATGCCGTAAGAAGCCTTCTGGACGAACTCATGGAGCCTTCGCTTCCTGCAGCACGGCAGGAGCTCGCACAGATACTTTCGTACGCAAGGTCCAACGGATACATCGAGACAGAGCTTCAGCCATGGGACTTCTCCTACTGGTCAGAGAAATACAAGTCATCAAAATATGACCTGAGCGACGAACTCCTCAAGCCATATTTCCAGCTTGACTCCTGCATAGATGCAGTTTTCGGACTTGCTACCAGACTATACGGACTCCAGTTCACCCCTCGTCCTGACATTCCGGGCTACAACAAGGATGTCAAGGTATATGACGTATGCGATGCTGACGGCAAGCATATTTCCCTTTTCTATGCGGACTTCTTCCCTCGCGCCTCCAAACGCGGCGGAGCATGGATGACCACATTCCGCGAGCAGAGCATCATTGGCGGAGTGGAATACAGACCGTTTGTAAGCATAGTCACCAATTTCAGCAAGCCTACGGCTACCGCACCGTCCCTTCTGACACATTACGAACTCACTACATTCCTGCACGAGTTCGGGCACTCCATACACGGCATGGTCGCACAGGGAAGATACCCGTCTCTGACAGGTACCAACGTAGCGCGCGATTTCGTGGAACTTCCATCCCAGATTATGGAGAATTGGGGATACGAGCCGGAGTATTTGGAAACATTTGCAAGACACTACTCCACCGGAGAGGTTATTCCGGAGCAGTACATCACCAGGATCGTGGAATCCAAGAACTATCTTTCCGCCTATCTTCAGGTGCGCCAGCTGCACTTCGGGTATCTCGACCTCGCATGGTATGACCGCACCGTCCCGGTAGAAGAAGATATCCATGATTTGGAGATGAATGCCCTGTCCGGATACAAGACCCTTCCTTTCGTGGAGGGCACATGCATATCCACCGCGTTCTCTCATATTTTCTCCGGCGGGTACGCTGCGGGATATTATTCATACAAATGGGCGGAGGTGCTCGAGGCCGATGCATTCTCGGCATTCGAAGAGAAGGGTATCTTCAACAGTGAAGTAGCGGGAGCGTTCCTCGAGAACGTGCTTACCAAAGGCAGTACCGACGACGAAGCCGTGCTTTACCGCAACTTCCGCGGACACGATCCGCAGCCGGAAGCCCTTCTCAAAAAATTAGGAATAACGTCAAACAAATAACATTATGGCAAAGAAATCAACTGTAAAGACCAATTGGCCCAAGTTTCTCCTCCAATGGGGAGTGCTTGCTCTGCTGATTTTCTTCCTGAGCGGACTCGCTTCGCTCATTTTCCCTAAAATGAGTGCTCCGGACCCTGAAAAGTACTGTCCTTTCGGCGGGCTGGAGGCATTAGGAACCTATCTCGCCAACGATTCACTTCCTTGCTCCATGACAAGCATGCAGATAGTGATGGGTCTGGCGCTGGCCGCTGTGGTCATAGTTGTCGGCAAACTCTTCTGTGGATACCTTTGCCCTGTCGGCACCGTGGAAGACCTGCTCAAGAAACTAAGGCTGACCATCGGATTCAAGGCTTTCAACATCAAGAGCACCAGCATTGCCGACAAAGTGCTCCGCATAGTCAAATATGTACTCCTGTTCTTCACCTTCTATATGACGATGACGGCAAGCGAGCTGTTCTGCAAGAATTTTGATCCGTATTACGCCACCGCTACCGGATTCAAGGGGGAAATCACGCTCTGGATGTCCATCATCACGGTTTCTCTCGTAGTGATTCCGGGACTTCTCGTGGACAGGTTCTGGTGCAAGTATATCTGCCCTCTCGGGGCCATCTCCAATTCACTCAAGTTCTGGGTATGGCTGGTCGTGCTTGTAGGTATATGGTGGGGACTCAACCTGCTCGGCGTACACATCGCATGGATATGGCTTCTCGGCGCAATGTGCCTTCTGGGCTACCTTCTGGAAATCCTCTGCGGCAGGCAGAGACCTCAGATTTTCGGCGTGGTCGTCAACAAGAGCAAATGTACCCGCAGCTGCCGCATCTGTCAGAAGAACTGTCCATACAATATCGATGTTCCCTCCTATGGCGGAAAGGTCAATGCAGTAGATTGCACCCTGTGCGGAGAGTGCGTGGCTTCCTGCCCTGTGAACGCCCTGTCTTTCGGAGTCAAGCCGGAAGTGGAAAGCAAGTGCAGCAGGTTCACCAAGTTCATACCTGCCATCCTGACGGTAGTATTTGTCATCGTGGCATATATTGTGGGTGGGAAATTCGAAGTGCCTACCATTGACGAGCAGTGGGGAATAACTCCGGAGATGAAGCTTGAAACCCTCAAGGTCGAAGGCCTCAAGTCGGTGAAATGCTTCAGCAGTTCCAAGGCATTCAAAGCCAAAATGGAGAAGGTTCCGGGTGTACACGGAGTCAAGACGTATGTAGGAAGCCACACCGTTGTGGTTACGTTCGACGCCAATGCCACTGACGCCGACAAGATTCAGTCCCAGATATTCGTCCCTTCCAAGTTCAGGGTCAACAGTTTGGAGCCGGGTACCTATGATTCTCTTAAATGCGTAACTATCAGGACCGAGAAGATGTTCGACAAGCTCGATCTCAACTACCTCGGCATGCAGATGAGGTTCTCCCAGAAGAAGATCTACGGTCTCGAATCCATGTATGACTGCCCGCTCGTAGTGAAGGTATATATGGCTCCGGACGAGCAGCTTGACGCCAAATGGTTCAAGGATATCGTAGAGAAGAAGACTCTGGAAATGCCGGTTCACGGAGGTAGCGTCAATGTCATCAAACTCGGATTCAAGTTTATCCGCATGGAGGAAGGAAGTACCAACATCTCCGAGAGAGAATACCTTTTCAGGATGTTCGACTCTTTCAAGGCGGAGTACAAGAAGGAAGTTCCGGCCGGTGCCGCTCAGTTCTATTACGAAATCGCAGACCACAACTACGAGAAGCCTATAATTCTGAGAAGCATGCCATATCTGAGCAACCACCTCTCCCGTCACGATGGCGTTCTGGGCACATATCTGACCCTCAACGACGACCTGAAGCCTTGCATCCGCATAAGGTACACGGCACCTATGACAGAGGACAAGTTGTATTCACTTATGACAATGGATACCTGGACCATCACCTACTCAAAGGATGACGTCCGTGAGGAAAAGGCCAAGATGAGTTTCCCTGAGATGGGCATCAGCATCCCTGTCAGACCAGCAAAGTAATAACGCCGGATACGGCAAGAAACGCATAGACAAGGCGTCGGAGCAACGAAAGTTTTATATGCCCCGACGCCTTGTCGCCTAATATGATACCTAAGGCGACG
>HF986329.1:13099-19769 GCA_000432655.1 Bacteroides sp. CAG:1060 | reverse complement strand
ATCCACTGAACGGTAAACGGTCATCATGGCGTTGCCCACGAAGAAGTACCACTGAGTCATGGCGATATACTCTTCCGTGGTATCGGAAGATGATATGAAATAGATTACCGCCGGAGGACCCTGCATGGCAAACAAGCCGCCCATCACGCCGGACAGCGTCCCCATTCCGACTTGAAGCGGAAGACCCGGACGAAGATGTATCCGGTCGGCAAGGAAGAAAAAATACAGGCTTACCACTATAAGCACCGCCCCAAGGACATGCTTCATCTCTCCCCCGGAGACATGTGCCATAAACCCGGTGGCAAAATACGAAAACACAAGAAAAGTGAGCAGTATCGGCAGGAGTTTTTTCCAGGAAACCATCTTGCGCATCTTTATCGCCGTCACCACGGAAGTCAGCGCCGCAAGAACTCCGGACAAGGCCGTAGCTTCACCATAAGAAGCAAGCAGATGCGGAAAAACCGCCATCACAACTATGCCGAAGCCGAAGCCGGATGTCCTCTGAATAAAACTCGCCACAAAAGACATCAGGCAGACAAGTGCCACTATGGCCCACTCACTCATTATTCGACAGATTTGTCATCGTGCACATGCACGTCAAGCTGAGGATAAGGGAACTGTATGCCGGCCTTCGGCAGTTCGGTGTATATCTCGGAATTCAACTTGAAATACACATCCCAGAAATCTTCAGTCTTGACCCATGCGCGGGCAGAAAATATCACGGCGCTGTCCGCAAGCTGAGAAAGTACCACCACCGGGTCGGCAGCACCTTTTGTGGAAGAATCCAGCACACGCGAGTCCGCACGCATCAACTCCACAAGACGGGCGGAGCATTTTGCGGCATCCGTGCCATATTCCACCGACACAAGCCACTCAACTCGTCGGATAGGATTACGGGAATAGTTGTTTATATTGCCGTTGAACAAAGCTCCGTTAGGGATGATGACCGATTTGTTGTCCGGAGTGACAAGACTTGTACTCACTATCGATACTGAAGACACGGTACCGGAATACCCCTGTGCCTCAATGAAATCTCCGGCCTTGAACGGCTTGAACGCCAGAATCATTATTCCTCCGGCAAAATTCTGTACCGTCCCGCTCATAGCCATACCGATGGCCATACCGCCGGCAGCAAGCAGAGCGGCAAGCGAAGTCGTATTCACACCAAGTGTACTTATCGTGACGATGATAAGAATGGTGGTAAGGGTGATGGACACGAGGCTCAGCACAAAGCTTGACAATGTCTTGTCGGTGGAGCGCCTGAGGAACCATTTGCTGAGAATTTTTCTGATATGCTTGATGAACCAGGCTCCTACCACATATATGAGAATTGCCACCAACACCTTGATACCGAAATGAATGGCATCATTCAACAAGTTGTGAAGGGTGGTATTGGGATCCGTGGCAAGATTGCTCGCAAACTGCTCTATGGTGACCTTGGCGGAATCCGCCTTGCTGACTATGTCTTCTTCAGTAATTACAGGAGTCTGCAAAATGGGAAATTTCATACTTCATCAGGATTATATCAAGACAAAGATACTATTTTCCAGCCATTTCCCGCCACTCCTGCAGATTTTTTCTGTATCCGCATTCGGCTTCAATGAGATTGTCTTCCGTCTGCCGGAGACTGGCGGAGGACTGAAGAAGTTCGGAAGCGGTAATGGACCCCGCATCATACCGTGCACGCATCCTCGAATATGCGGCTGAAGCAGCATCACGGGATTCCCTAGCTATCATCAGCTCGTCCCACGAAGAGCAGAGGTCAACCCAGGATTTGCGTACAAGCAGCACCAGTTGAGTTTCCATATATTCTTTCTCGTACCGGGCCTTTTCAATCCCGTTTTGCAGCCGTTTCATCTTCATGGATGTCTTTCCCCAGTCAGACAGAGGCACTTGAAGAGTGGCGAATGCCGTGCCATTGAAACTCCCTCCCATGCTTATGTCAGAATACCCGTACGACGCCCCTACGGCAAGCTGCGGAAGAGTGCTGCCCAATTCCAGTTTCTTCTCAAGTTCCCTGGATTCGACGCTGAGCTCGAGCAGCCGGGATTCGTCAAGCGAGGCCGCCACAGTCTGTTCATCCACAAAGTATGTGTAAGGAGGCAGCAGTTCACCGGCACCGCCCTCGAACAGGAACGTCCCGATATATGGTTTCTCCTCAGTCGCGGCACCTTCTATGACAGCATATCCGACACCGATAGTATTCAGAAGATTCATCTTACTGAGTTTAAGGCCATTGTCCAGCTTAACCGCAGCACTGCGAAGATCATTTCGCTTTAACTGCACCTGCAGAAATTCATCCTCGGTGACAAGTCCCGCCTTCAGTGCCGAATCCACATCCTTGTACAAAGACTCCACCAGATCGCTTGCGCTTTCGAGAGTAAGGACTTTCTCCTGAAGAACTATAACCTGCCAGAAAAGTTCATCCACGGCAGCGTTCTCCTTACGGGCATTGACATTTTTCTGAAGCCGGGCGGCCTCAACCCCGAGATCGGCAAGACGGTTGCCTGTAACAATCCTTCCGCCCGCATAAACAGGCTGCACGAGGTTGACCCTGGCAGTATATCCGCCCGCGAGCGCACTGTAGGTCGGATCAAGCCCAAGAGCGGGAGCATAAAGATTGACCAGCTCCTGGATATAGTTGCCGAAATCATTGTACCCCAGAATATCTCTTACGCCGATTCGGAGCATCGGGTGCATAGAATAGAATCCGAGGGCCGTAAAATCAACGCGGGGGAAATACTCCCCTCTTGCCTCCCTGCGCTGATATTCGGCGGCACGAAGATCAAACGCCCCTCCCCGTATGTTGTGATTGAACTCCGCCGCGGTCTCACGGCAACGCCTCAGATCGAATACCTCACAACTGCGGGACTGCTGCGCAAAACACCCCGAGGCACACAGCAGAAACGCAACGATTATTGTAATCTTTCTCATTTCTTCTTGTCTTTAGCGAATATCTGCCAATATGATACCGGCATTATAAGGGTTATAAGGAATACGGAAAGCATGGTTCCGAAGCAGATTACAACACCGAGAGGCATCCACAGATTGTCATGGCTGATTACCATAGGAAGCACTCCGAGCGCCGTTGTGCAAGAGGTAAGGAAAATCGGCCTCATACGGCGTTTCCCCGCAAGCTCAGCGGCTTCTTTGACCGGGAGCCCCTCCTTGAATCTGAGGTCTTCGGCATGTTCGAAGAGTATTATTCCGTTGCGCACTATTATGCCCATGAGGCTGATAAGTCCAAGCACGGCAGTAAGGCTGAAGTCAAGACCGAAAATCCATAGCCCGAAAAATGCGCCGAAGAAGCAGAGCGTGCTGAGAACTATGGTAAGAACGGCGATGGAAATCTTCTTGAAGTGGAAAAGCAGGAAGAAGAACAGCACGAGCACGGCGCTCAAAAATGCCATCACTATCTCCGGAATCACGGAACTGTTCATGGAAGAAAGCCCGCCATACCTGAAACTCACCCCTTCAGGAAGGTCAAGTCCTTCCACGAATGCCTTGACTTTTCTCATGGAGACAGGCTGGCTCCTGCCGTATTTCATGTCGGCAGACACCACAATCACCTGTTCGCCGCCGATTCTTTCGAGCAGAGCCGGCTCCCAGGACGGCTTTATGGATGCCACCTGCCGAAGTGGCACGGAAAGTCCCGGTATGGATGTGGCCACCTGCTGGTTGCCAAGCATGTCATAATTCATGGATCTGGTAGTGGATTCGCTATAAAGCCGCACTGGAAGTTCTTTTCCGTCCTCCCACAAAGTGGCGAGAGACTGCGAGCCCATGGCGCCGAAAAGCGACAGCGAAAGCATGGTTTTGTTGACTCCGAGTCTGACGGACTCCTCCGGATCCATTTCCACCTCCACGCAGTTTACGAAATTGTCCGCCGAGCTGTGTACCCACATAAGTTCGTCGTCCATCCCCTGCATGAATGCGCGAATGGAATCCGCATACGGCTTCACCGTCTCGAAATCTCCGCCTTCGAGTATCACTTCTATAGGAGTGACAGACTGATAATCCATCTGTTTCACGCGCACTATCGCATTCGGAAACATATTGCCGAACTTCGCCTCAAACTCAGGCAGAAGTTCCGCAGTGGCCTTCTTGGACCTGGTATTTATGATGAGCTGCGAGAAGTTCTTGGACGGAGTGGACGGCGGATAAGTGGCGGTGAACCGTGGAGCCGCATCTCCGATAAAGGCGGTAAGAGACTCCACCCGCGGGTCGGAGAGAACTATGGACTGAATACTGTCCACCACCTGGCGCGTATCCTCCAGACCGGCATTGCTGTCCAGGGTTATTTCCATGGCAAAATACTCCCTGTCGGCCTTAGGCATCATCTGCACGGTAAGCTGACTGAACATCAGAAAACCCAGAGCCACTGCAAGCACCCCGCTCCAAATAGTAAGCTTCGGGTGACGGAAGCAGACTGCCTGTACCTTGTCGTATGTGCTCTGCATCGTGTTGAAGAAACGGTTCTGTCCCCGAGAGAAGAAATTGTCACTGGAAGGACGCGGGCTGGTGATGAAACGGGTTTCAAATATCGGAACGACGAACACCGCATAGGCAAGAGAGGCGAAAAGGGAGATACCTATCACCCACGGGAACAATTGGACAAACTCGCCGAGATATCCCGTGATGATACCGAGCATCGGAAAGAACATGAAGCTTATGGATGAAGTGGCCATAAACATCGGCATCACCAGTTCCTTAGTGCTGGCCTTAGCCGCCTCGCTGCGGGTCTTCCCTCTTCCAAGATGATCCATATAGCCGTCCATGGTGATTATGGAGTCATCCACTATCATACCCAGCACCACAATAAGCGCCGCAAGGGTCACCGTATTGAGGTCTATCTTCACTATGAACATCACCGCCAGGGCAACGGCCGTACACACCGGGACTCCGGAACTGGCTATGAGCGCCGACTTCATAGGGAACAGCATCATCATCACCAGAATCACCACGAATATCGAAATCACCAGATCCCGAAGGAACGAGAACACCGAATCGGACACCACCTTTGGCTGATTGGTAATCTGGCTCACGGACACGCTCTGAGGGAGCTCCGAACGGAACTCATCCAGAGTCTTGTACAACTCTTCCCCAAACGCCACTATGTTGTTGTCCGGGAGCATCTCCACCGAAATGATAATCGCAGAGGCGCCATTGTAGTCCACATATGATTCAGGATTGGAATAGCGTCTCTCTATAGTAGCTATATCCTTGAGTCTCAGAATATTCCCGTCAGGGTCACTATACACTATCATATCCGCCACCTCCTGCTCGGAGGAGACTGCCCCGGTGATATGTATAGGAGAATTGGCATAGTCCGTATCAAAACTTCCGCTCGGCACCTGAAGCGAGGAGGTCTGATAACCAAGCATCAGGGAGGTAGGGTTGATACCGTACGCGGACAGTTTCTCCCTGTCCACGGTGACGGCTATTTCCTCGCTTCGGTCCCCGTAAATCTTGGTGGTGGACAACATAGGAATGCGGTGGAGCATTTCACAGAGCCGGTCCGCATACTCCTTCATCTCGGAATAGCTCTTGTCGGTGGAGCTCAATGCTATCAGAGAAGCCGATACGGAAGAGAAATCATCCAGGACAACCACCGCCAGTACACCAGGCGGAAGCGTCGCCTTGACCTCATTCAACTTGAGCTTGATCTTGGACCATACCCGGTCCTTTTCTTTGGCCGGAACGTTGAGATCTGACAGAAGATAGCACATTCCGTCCGTAATACTGACTTTCACACTGCTGCGGTCCACTTCCTGAAAGCTGAAAAGCACCTTTTCCAGAGGTTCGGCTACCTGCAGCTGCACCTGCTGAGGACTCGCCCCGGGATACACAGCCGCCACGAGTCCCTGCTTAAGCTCAAAAGTCGGGAACTCGTCCTTGTTTATCTTGAAGATGCCGTACACGCCAAGCGCTATCAGCATCGCCGTCACAAGAAGTATCAGATTCTTATGCTTCTCCATATCAGAAAATCTCTTCGGTGTCCACCATTTGGACATCTACACGCATGCCGCCCGACACTTTCTGGTAGCCTTTGACTATCACCAGATCTCCTTCCTCCAGACCGGAAGTGACAGTCACGCCCTTCCCGGAGAAAGCCCCTACGCTTACAGGCTGCCGGAACACTTTTGAGTCACGCACAATCCACAGATATCTTCCATCCGCCCCGGTCTGAAGAATAGATGTCGGAACAATTATTCCACTGTCGCCCTGACGGTCAAGATACACCTTGCACACCATTCCGGGCATCAGGCTATAAGGCTGGCTGTCAAGCTTCATGGTGCAGTCAAAACTGTGTGAAAGGGCTGACGCCACCACGCCCCTGGAACTGAGAGTGCATCCCAGACTATCCATCCCTGCAACCTCCAGCCTGGCATGCTGACCTATCTCCAATCCGCCTATTTCACTCTCGGGTACGCTTATCCGCACCTCCAGCTCGGAAATATCCACTATACGCGCTATCGGAGCGAAGAAATCCAGCTCCACCCCTTCGTCGCTGAAAACGTCAGACACAAGCCCGTCGAACGGAGCCTTTATGGTACAATCCTCCATCGCCTTGTCGGCGGTAGCGGCGGCGGCACGAGCCTTGCTGAGCTGAGTGCTGATTTCCACCATCTTGACATCAGCAACTCCGCCGGATTCGTACACTTGGGAC
>HF986329.1:6000-13003 GCA_000432655.1 Bacteroides sp. CAG:1060 | reverse complement strand
CCACCCCCTGCCACAACCTGTCCTTTTGTCACCTTATCCCCCTTGCGCACTTTCAGTTCCACAAGAGTGCCGGAGTGACGGGCAGAAAGAGTTGTTTTCCGTACAGGCTCCAGCGAACCGATAAACGCACTTGTCCCCGCTGTCCTTGACTCTGACACCGACATGACACTCACCTTCACAGTTGCGGCCTCATGCGCAATCCGGACGTCGCGGTATCTGCACGACGGGATTACAAGCAGGACCAAAGACATGATATACAACAATCTGACTCCTTTCATAGGTCCTACACCGATTAATTGATTGTTCCTACACATTCTATATCGCTACCCGACACGCTGTATCGCCGGTCAAGATATTCCATTTCTCCGCTTGCTACAAAGTTTATATGCAGGAGGTTGCTCAACCTCTTTGCGGAGCCTCCCAAAGTGACATCATACCATCCGGATTCCAACCCTCCGCTCGACCCTTTCAGGCGCACGGCGCGAGGAGACAGCACCAAAAGTCCGTCAGCGACTTTAGCCTCAAAAGACATTATCGACCCGTTCAGCGGCCGTAAAGACACGAACAATGTCTCCTTATCGGCATCAAGAGTCACTATATCCAAAGACCCCATCTGATTGGCAAGTGTAATGGTAAACGAATCCGGAGCCACGGAAGTCTCGCCTTCGGCAAGCGGCTCGGCCACCATGTCGATGCTGCCTGACATTCTGTAAGAATAACTTCCCATGAACTCCTTCCCCGGCTCTTTGCCGCATGCGCCCAGAATCAGCGCGACAAAGGCAATGACGATCCTTTTATTCATATCAATTTACTTTTAAATCAGGATTTTCATTTACTCTCAGGCTCTCCTACAAAAATAATGCCCTGTGCCGAAAAACGGCACTTTTCAATGTTCGGAGGTGGGGCGGAAAATGTGCCGTAATTATCACAAATTAAAGAATTTCCAAATAAAAAAATGTTTATTTTTTCGATATTTTCCTATCTTTGCAGCGCAGAATGAAAGTTATAGGATTTTGAGAATGATTAAACGATTCTTGACATTGATAAACTTCGTATTTGTTTTAACTTGCGGAGAACTTATCTATGCACAAGCTCCATCGGACACCACAACCCTCAGGAAGGCAGGGTTCCATGTGGATTTCCGTTGGGATAAAGCCGTGCTCCAAAAAGAATATCTGAACAATCATTCCCAGCTCAAAGCCCTTTCCGACACTATCCATTCTCTGCAGCAGGACTCTTCCAGAGTCATCAACAACATCGAAAGACTTTCAGTCAAGTCATACTCTTCTCCGGAAGGAGCATACGAGTACAATGCACGGCTCGCCCGCAGGCGCGCAGGCGCAATGCTCAGATTCCTCAGTTCGGAATACGGCAGTCTGTCCGACCGGATATATATCGAAGCAGACGGAGAATCATGGCACATGTTCAGGGACAAGGTCCTCTCAGACAAAGTTCTGAGCGAGGGCCAAAGAGAGCATCTTCTGAAAATCATCGATGCCAACCTCCCCGCAGACAAGAAGAAGACACTTCTGAAAACATACGATGCCGCGCTGTACAGGCGCATGATAAAGGAATATTTCGTGGATATGCGGCGCTCTTTCATCACGCTCGAATGGACAAGTTCCCTAAGGCACGATCCGGGAGAAATGCTCTCAGAGGCGCAGATACCGTTTATCCTTGAGGCCCCGCAGGATGTTATCTTTGAGGCCCCGCAGGACAAGGGGGGGGCAAGGTACAACTGACTGGAAGCAGCCCCAAAACGCTCGTAGCCCTCAAGACCAACCTTCTGTATGATGTCGCCACCGCGCTGAACGTCGAGGTGGAGATTCCGATAGGAGAGAAGTTCTCCGTCGCCGTATCGGACCTGTTCCCGTGGTGGACCGCCGGCCCGAACGGGCACAAGTACGCATTTCAGATATGGGAGTTGGGCATAGAGCCGCGCTATTACCCGACTGCCACCAGACAACCCGAATTCGGATGCTTCAACGACTCCAGGATGACCGGCTGGTTCGTGGGGCCATATCTAAGCTCGGCCATATACGATCTGCAGTGGGACAAAAAGATCTGCACCCAGGGCGAATATTGGAGTCTGGGAGCAAGCGCTGGATATGTGATGCCGGTCGGAAGACGGCTGAGGTTTGAGTTCTCCGCGTCCATAGGATATCTCCGGTCGGATTACAGACATTATCAGCCGACTCCTGACTACGAACACCTGTACAAGGATCCTTTCAAGGCAGGCACCATATCATATTTCGGACTCACCAGGGCCAAAGTATCACTTATCCTGCCGCTGTCCGTCCGCAAACAGCATCATACCACATTAAACGTCAGAGCCAAATGAGAAAGTTCAGAAATCTATTGATGCTGCTCGGACTCATGGTACTGATGTCTTGCGAGCGAAGAGCGCTGGAGGAGCCGGAATTCAGCACGGAGATTGAGGTTCGCATCAACCTCAACACCATCTCCAATGTGACATGCGACATATATAATGACAAGATACCTGTTCCGGTCGTTGACCCGGAGGTCATGAAGGTTCTGTTCTACGATATCCACAGCCACGAACTGGTGGCGGAGTCGTTCATCTCCGACATTTCCGACAAGGACGGACAGAAAATCATAAAGGGACGGCTGAACATACTGCCGGGAGAGTACTCCATGATGTTGTATCAGTTCGGATCCGACTTCAACATGATACGCAATGAGGCGGAATATGGAAGTGCCTTCGTCTATACTGACGCCATTTCCAAAAAGGAGCTTACTGAGCTGAAATTGCTCTCCGCTTCCTCTCCGGCGGCAGACACCAAGTTCGACGGATGGTCCATACATTACCAGCCGGACCACATGCTTGTGGCAAGCAGCGACTACGAGAATATCCCTTACCACAAGGGCGTACATACCATCAACACGGAAGCGTCATCCATAGCGGAATCGTATTATCTGCAGGTAAAGGTGGACGGACTGGAGCATGTGCGTTCAGCCAAAGCAGTGATTACATCCATGGCCGGGCAGGCCAACATATCCACCCGGGAAAAAGATTTCAGCGACCCGTGCGCCATATATACGCATCTTCAGAAAAGCGACGACAACGGGACGCCTGTAGTGTGCAGCATATTCAACACCTTCGGCCATATCCCGGACATGACTACAAATCTGTTCGTAACGTTCAGCTTCTGGACAACGGACGGACGGAACATAGAAAAGAAATTTGACATCTCCGACATCTTCAAGACGGAAGACTGCATAAAACGCCATTGGATTCTCGTGAACGAGACCGTAGTCATCCCGCCGCCGGAAAAGCCGGACCCCGGCGCAGGAGGCGGATTCGACCCGAGCGTTGGAGACTGGGATGAAGAACACCATGAAATAGAAATATAATAATCAACACACTCGCATTATGAACAAACACATTTTTTACATCGCAGCGGCTTGTGTAGCACTTGCCTCCTGCGTCAAAAACGAAGTCAGAGTGAATGCTCCTGATCAGGAGATCACTTTCCAGACGGTCAGCACCAAGGCAGGCACAGCCTTTAACACGAACCATAAGTTCTACTCCTATGCATATTTTCTTGAGAAAGACAAGACATGGAATAACGATTTTGCCTCTGCGAAACCATATATCGACAATGCCCTAATTGCTTTCGACCCTAGCACAGGCAC
This sequence comes from Bacteroides sp. CAG:1060, assembly GCA_000432655.1. Lineage (GTDB taxonomy): Bacteria > Bacteroidota > Bacteroidia > Bacteroidales > UBA932 > Cryptobacteroides. Next base: position 9,346 of record HF986329.1, on the reverse strand, counting down.
CGGTAATGGTTTCTGGGCGCCAGAAGCACCCAATACTTATTATTACTGGCCAAAGCAAGGTTCTCTGACATTCTTTGCATGGACAGACGACACGAACGACCCTAAAGTTGGTACTGGAGCGGCCGTAAGTTGTGCGCCTAACACAGGTATCAAGATTGAGAAATACTCGGTTAAGGACAATCGGAATAAGGATATCCTTGTAGCGGAGATTGCCAAGGACAAGACAGCTAATGAAACTGCCACCGGTGCATGGAAGAATGGCGTTCCGACCGTTTTCCGCCACGCACTCGCTAAAGTAGAATTCAAGGTCAACAAAAGGACAAACTATCCTAACGTAACATTCAAAGTCAAGAAGATTACTCTGACCAAAGTATCCACAAGGGGTACCTTCACTCAGTGTCAGTCCACCCCTAATGAAAACTGGGGATGGAATGGTTGGGGCCTACAAGAAGACCTCCCTGTATTCACAAGCGCCGCAGGCAAGGAAGTTACCAAAACTGCCGATTCGACACCTGAAGAATTTGACGCATTGACTCCTGATCCAAACACAGATTATCATATTGTCCGGCCGCAGGTCCTCAGAGACAAGATTGACCCTACGATTACCATCGAGTACGAGATTATTACCAATTACACCGGTACAGCAGTCACAGAGACAGTCAAGGAGACCAAAAAGCTCAACGAAATATATAAGAGCGACTGGGAGTGCAATAAGAAGTATGTTCTCGGAATCACTCTTGGTCTTAACGAGATTTACTGGGATCCTTCAATTGAGGGCTGGGAAAATGGTGACGTTACCAACATCCTGTAGTTCTAAGACACTTTTATGATGCGCGGCTCTTCAAATCCGCGCGTCTTCATCACAGTCTGAAAGGGCCTGACCGCCCTTTCAGGCACAAATCAAACCGCAAGAAATGCTCAAGAGACTGATTATACCGGCCGTATTGGTCCTGACACTTGGCTGCTGCACGAAAATAGTGCAGCAGAGCGGTCCTACGGACAATACCGAAATCAGCTATCAGGTAATAAGCGGCAGGACAAAGGCCCTAGAAGAGTACCCGACAACGGTCCCGTTCGTCTCTTCCGCATGGTATCTGCCACAGGGGAAGAAGTGGGCCGCCAACAAGGCGGACGCCCAACTGTACATCTCCTCCGCTGTCATAAGTTACGACGACGCCACAAACAAGTTCAAGGCGAAGACGCCGTATTATTGGCCCAAGAAGGGGTCTCTCACATTTATGGCCTATTCCCCGGAGTCCGCCAAAATACAGATTACCAAGGACAAGGGCGTGGAGATTACAGGCTGGGCCACAAACGGGAGCGACAAGAGAATCGATCTTATGGTGGCAGACATAGTAAAGGACAAGTCCGCCAACGGGACTTCATACGGCATGGTCGGCGTACCTATCGTATTCAGGCATATTCTCTCCAAAGTAGCCGTGACGGCATTCATAGAAGATGGAGTAACCGGAAAAGAGATTTCCCTGAACAGAATAATTTTCCACAATGTCTATGGCAAGGCGGATTTCAACGGCTCGGAATGGACCAACAGAGATGATGTCCACGTCATTGACAACGAGCTAAACCCGGCTATAAAGCTGGAGAGCAATAAGAAAAATGTCATCGAGACAATGCTTCTGATACCTCAGAGCCTTTCGGCTGTCGGCACGAGGGGGAATGTCGAGATGGTGATTTACTACACCATCAAAGACAACGGAGTCAGCAAAGACGAAAATGTGACCATATCTCTCAACAAGCATGGCGCTGCCTGGGAAAGAGGGAAATACACTGAATATCAGATTATATTCGGAACTTCTGACCATCCTATCGATTTCGGAGGAAGCGTTTCCGACTGGACCGGCTATGGTAATACTGACATTGTAATCGGAGGATAGAGACATGCACAAGATAAGAACAGCATTATTCGTATCTGCGGCAGTATTGCTCGGCTCATGCACCAAACCTCAAGGTGAGGAGCACGGGACGGCCATCGGGTTCAGCACAAGCACCGTTTCGCAGGTTGAAGGCACCAAGTCAAACCATACCGGCGAATCAACCACGACCGCAACCCTGAAGAACAAACCTTTTGGAGTATATGGAATGTATTCAGTCACCGACGGAGGAAAAGGCACCAACGTATTCGACTTTTCTTCTCCGGTGGAGGTGCGTTATACAACAGAAGGCAGCAGCACGGAAAAAAACTGGACATATACGTTCAGCGGGTCGCAGTATCCCGACAAGAAGTACTGGAAAAGGAACATGTATTACCGGTTCAGGGCCTATCACCCGTACGATGCCACCCTTCTGCAATCCAGCTCATCCGCAGACGGTATCGACATAGAATACCGCGTTCTGGATGACAGTTATGACCTTCTGCTGGCTTCGGCAAAGCGATATCCGGCAAATGACGGCTACGACAGAGTGCAGATGGTGTTCAATCACGCTCTGTGCGCACTGAAATTCAAAATAGCATTCAAGGAGACAGTCACTCCTTCCACATACACGAACAATATTATCCATTTCTACATCAAGGGATTAAACGCCTACGGGCATCTTAACTACACCGGATTCGGTGAAAAAGAATCGTTCAACTGGTCAGGAACATTCAATAGCCATGACAAGCTTTACGAATGGACCGGAGATAAGGAATTCGGAGTCAAGGGGACTGTAGAGCCCACGGATATATTGGAAAGCAACCAATACTTTTTCGCAATTCCGCAAATGTGCAGTGACCCGGCAAACGGTCCGACATCCATCCACCTGTACACTCGGAAAAGCGGAGGAGACAACGAAATCGACCATACCGTCAATCTGCCGCCGCTCGAATGGAAAGCCGGCAAAATCTACACTTACACGCTTCTTGTCAATAAATCCGACATCGAGGTATCCGTCACCATCGAGCCTTGGCTCACCAAACAAGTCCCTGTGGACATTTATCTGTAGTACGCCATGAAGAGGTTTCTATTGTTAATATTCTTCATTTCTCTGATAGGATGCAGCAAGAACCCGCACGCCACGGAAAGCGGAAGCGGAAATATCGAGATATCCATAACTCTTCCTGACACCAAATCAGCCAGGAGCGTGGATGAGATAAAGTCTCTGCGCATCTGGCTCGTGGACAAGGGCGGTAATATAGTAAAAGTCATCAGTGCTGACGGAAGTGCTGCCGGAAGTCCGGCCGAGGGGGTGGACGGCATCACCAAGACAGGAGTGGGAACTGCATCGGCACGGTTTTTCAATGTGGAACGCGCCTCATACACGCTCTATTTCGTAGCCAACAGCGATGCGCTGTCTTTGGATAAGTATCATGCGGGAGCCACAATTGATGATGCTTTCAAGAAGGCGA
>HF986329.1:0-5961 GCA_000432655.1 Bacteroides sp. CAG:1060 | reverse complement strand
AGTACGGTATATACGGAATGCCGCTGCGCGTCGTGAAAGAAATCCATGTAGTCCCGGGCAAGAATAAGGTCAGCGCTTCTCTTGTCAGAATATGCGCCAAGATACATGTAACTGTCCGGAACAGCACCCTTGACAAAATGATTTGGATCAAGGACATAAGCCTCAATGACATCAGCCCGGACAAGACCTATCTTTTCGAGCAAGACAGCTTCTTTCCATGGGCCGTATACGAGGAATTGGAGAAAATGACCACCGCAATAGGTCTTGCGCCAAACACGGAGATGACTTTTCCTGCCGTGTTCCTTTTCGAGACCAACAAAGCTCCGGGAATAAAAATTCGCGGGGGTGTATTTAACATCGATCAGAAAGATCCTCCACATGTCATCACCAAGGACATCTCTTCATACTCATTCGAAGAGACGAGCGAAAGCCTAAGTACAGGCAATCAATATCTGGTAATGAACAAAAGCATGAGATATCTGCTGAAAGGACACCAGAGCGGCTCTGTGGGTATCGATTTTCTCGCAAGCGGAGACGGCCCGAAGAACCACCTGCTTGCCAGCAGCGACATTGAAGACTATATCTGGAGTTACGAATCGAAATTGGTGTGGGGATATTACTTCGATCTTAAAAACATCGGACAGAACAAATACCTGAGAAACTCCTCCGGCAAACTTTACCTTAGTACAAGTATAGACGACTTCGATGTCATAGGAGATAAGACCAACGGGTACACAATCAGCTCCGGCAACAATTATATATGGAACAATGCCGGAACCCTTGACTTCAACAACAGAGGCAAGTCCCCGCATTATCAATGGTACTTCTATAAAGTAAATTCAGTCACTACCCAAGAGGAAGTATTTGACGGTGCGGAAGCCCTTATAAACTACTCCGACAACGATCTTAGCCACATAGACCCGGATCTTGGCGTAGCTGTCCCTCTACAGAGAATCAAGCGCAACGAGAGTATCGACATAAGGGTCAATATCTTTTTCAACAAGAATACCGGGAAACTGGATTTCGAGACAGAGATTTGGAAAACGGTCGATAATGAAACCACTTTTGATTAGATTACCATCATGAAGAAAAGATACTTTTCCACCATATTCGCAGCGATATTCCTGCTTATGATGACTTCCTGCGTCAGGGAGCAGTTTGCTCCGGGCGGCCTTACCAGCGGAGAGGGCTACATCTACCTGAAATTCGGCTCTGCTCCGAATGTGGAGATAAGCACCAAAGCCACCCTCAATGCCGAGAGTGAAAACAGGATAATGAACCTTTATGTGTTCGTCTTCGACAAGGACGGACACAAGATTCACAGCAAGTGGTATAGAGAACTTGACCGCACGAACAGCGAAGGAGAACTGGATATCATCGAAGAAGGATGGTGGTATTCGCAGGCAAACCAGCCAAGTACCGGAGTCATCAAGATCAAATCCCCTTCCGGGTCAGGATTCAAAATCTATGTGTTTGCGAACATTGACGGAGATATGGTGAAAATATCTTCCGAAATGCTGTCTCACAACATAAATACCGAGGATGACATAAAGAATTTTCAGGTATATCTCAATCAGGAGACAACATCCAGAAACGGATACTTCCCTATGTCCGGAAGCGTATCCGGAGTTACGGTAAGCGACGGTGAGGGTATCACCATAGGTGGAGGAGGTTCAGGGAGCCTTATTCTCCGAAGAATGGATGCCAAGATAAAGTTCACGTTCAAAGCAGGCACAAGACCTGACGAGAACGTCCAGGTCATCCAGTCTTTCGAGCCGAAAAGTTGGAGAGTATTCAACATCCCCAAGACGGCCTTTCTGATGGAGAGAAATGAAGACGCATGCAGCGTTGATCCGAACACTCCGACCGGAGACTACTCACAGTACGCATCTTTATTCTTCGACAGCGAATGGGCAAATTTCGAAGAATTCCCGGAGCCGAACAAAGCGTCTTTCTCTTTCTACATGCCGGAGAACAGACAGACGCCGAAAAACTCCTCATTCACAAGCTATCAGGACAGAAGCAGGCAGAAAAAGACCGCCACCGGCCTCAATGAAGTACAGACGATGGAATACACCAGCCTTTCCGGAAAGACAAGTACCAAGACCATGCGCATCTTCCAGAATGCAAACGACTTCTCCACTTATGTTCTGGTATCCGCCAGGGTCACCATGAAACTGACTGGCAACGAGGCTGGACAGACTTTGGGCGGTGACGTGCTGTATCTTATCCATCTGGGGGACTGGAAAAGCAAGAAGATTCATAACGGGGATTCAGAACATTGGAATGATGACGAATACGAGGATGTAGCCAATTTCCGGACCGAAAGGAACACAAGTTACAACTATACCGTCACCATCAATTCGGTCAACAACATAAGAATAGAAGTCGAGACCTCGGACGGGGAAAATATCGAGAACCAGCCCGGTGCTTCAGGGCAGATAACTATAGCCAAAGAGGAAATCGCCATTTGCGACGCCCACTACGAGACCAAGACCATGACCTTCAGTGCGAAGAATTTCTTCGAGGGGACAACTGCTACGGTCGATGACCTGACATGGCGGGTAAAAACACCTTTCGGGGAAGGCTCTCCAGCCATAGGACAGGACGGCGCGGACATCCCGGCCGGACTGGACTACAAATGGGTTCACTTCAGACTCAATAAAAAGGATGCGTCCACCAAGTTCTATAAAGACATACGACGCAGATACACAAACCGCGTCTTCGCCGAGTCATCCACTTTCAGAAGCGCCGAAGACAACAAGGAGTCTGACGGGAGCAACGACCCCGGCCTTGAGGGCTACCACAATGACGGCGTGATGGATATCATCGATATGGTGAAATACATCAAGACGCAAGTGAAAAGATACGCGTCATGGCTTGAGAACGGCGGTAATTATGCAGACTACAAATGCGACTTCGACAGCGAAACTCTCAATGATGCCAAGATATGCGTAACTGTGTTCGTGGACGAGTATTACTACGATAAGGATCCTATCTTCGGCGGGTCTTCCCCTACGCTTTGGAAGCGATTTGTCAATAAGGAAGAGCGCGCCATGCACATATTGTGCAACTCCAACACCAGTAAGGACCTTGAATCGCGCGCCACCGGCTCCGTCATCACCATACAGCAAAAACCAATAAAGAGCATATACAACACGGATGAAAGTTACACCAGGCTCCAAAATGCATGGGGGCTCGAATCCGTGGACGAACATGCGGATAAGGTATTCACCTACAACCAAGACGGGTCCCGGGACGGCTCGGGTAAGAATACGGACCCGTTCAATGGCCTGGCCAACAGTGTCTTCGAATGGGGACTTGCGCCAAACGGAACCACAGTGAGCAACATCATCACCATTCAGGACAACGTCAGATGGGACAAATATCTCTCGTTTGAAGTGAAAAACGAACTTCCTCAGCTTCAGGAAGGATATGAGTCGCTAAGATATATATGCATGTCCCGCAACAGGGACAATAACGGAAACGGCATCATAGACCGCGATGAGGTAAGATGGTATCTTGCATCCGTAAGACAGCTGATAGGTATGTATGTGGGAGACGGCGTACTGGAAAGCTCGGTACGTATATACAACAGATCCACCGCTGACCGCAATTTGCCTGATCCTGCGCGCTGGAGGCAGCATGTCATCTCCAGCACCAAGTATCCAAGCAACAATCAGCCTACTGTCATCTGGGGAGAGGAGGGTATCTCCACAGGAGATATCAGCGGCTCATTCCAATGGGGAGGAATTACAAATTTCACCGTAAGATGTGTAAGGAACCTTGGTCTGGCAAACGATGCTCCTATAAATAAGACGCCGGACGACTATATCCAGACCTCGCAGAATGCGGACGGCTCATATACTTTCGAATGCACCCACATCAATGAAAGCGCCCTGAGGTACTACACTTCAAGAGAGCTTGACTATGAGGATGAGCGTGCCACCGCAAACAGCCTTTACAAGAAATTCGAGACCGCACCCGCGGACCAAAGCTGGACATCAGGAGCGGTATCGTTCAAAGCCCTCAATGATGAAGTCAGCAAATATGGTTCTTCCGTATATGCATGGTATTGCCCTGACGGATACAGGCTTCCAAGCCAGACGGAACTTGCTGTAATGAGATACTACACGAATCTGGTATCGTCCGGATATTATCCAAGCAGAACTTTCTGGTCCTTTGGAGTGGAGGCTTTGGGTGGCAGCGGAAAAGACGGCGGCAATAAATACGGATTCTGTACATCCAATGGCAACATTTCACTCGCTGCAGAAGCTACTTTCTCTAAAGCACGCTGCGTTCGTGACATACGTGTAGAATAGGGCTATTACATCTCCACCGGCTTATACTTAGGCACGAGGAGCTTCATTATCGTCCATGCTAAAATATATGCGACACCGCAGCAGCAGAACATAATGAAGTATCCGCCCTGCTTGCCTTCGAAGCCAAGGAATGTGAAAGCGTCTCCCATCTCCCCGGTCCTCGTGAAAAGGATTCCGGCAGTCTTCTGCACGATGAAGGCTCCGATACCTCCTGCCATGCCGCCAATTCCGGTGATGGTGGCGACGGCTTTCTTAGGGAACATATCTCCTATGGTGCTGAAAAGATTCGCAGACCACGCCTGATGCCCTGCTCCTGCAAGTCCGATAAGCACCGCGGGCCACCATGCCGAATGTGCGCCCAAAGGCTGGGCAAACAGCGCCGCAAGAGGGAAAAATGCAAAAATAAGCATAGCCAGCATGCGTCCCGAATAAGGATTCATGCCCTTCTTGTCCACGAAAAGCTTCGGAAGATACCCCCCATATATGGAAATTACCGTTACGATAGCATACAGCACGGTGATAAGAATGATGCCTTCCTTGGTGTAGGAGTAATATCCGAACTGGTCTGAGAAATATGCAGGCGCCCAGAAAAGGAAGAACCACCACACTCCGTCAGTAAGGAACTTACCGGTGATAAACGCCCATGTCTGCCTGTATTTAAAGCATTTCCAAAGAGCAACGCTCTCTTCTTTGGAAGACTCTTTCTCCTTATGGCAGGACTCGCTCTCATCGTCCTGGTGGATGTACTCCAGCTCCGCGGCATTGACGTGCCTGCTCTTCTCCGGCTTGTCATACATGAACACCCAAAAGCCCATCCAGATAAATCCCAATGCTCCTATGACAACGAACGCCATCTCCCAGCCTCCTCCGATGCCTCTTTCCCTGAAGAACTGTGCAAGGAGAGGAATGGTCGCAGGTGCAATCAGAGCGCCTATCGAAGCACCGGCATTGAATATGGATGTTGCAAACGCCCTGTCTTTCTTAGGGAAATACTCAGCCGTGGTCTTGATGGCGGCCGGGAAATTGCCTGACTCACCTATCGCCAGCACTGCCCTTGCCGCAACAAACAGCCACACACTTGTAGAAGCTATGGCAAGTGCGGCAGCAGAGCCTGTCTCTATAGCCTGCATTGCAGCCACATCCGCAAACCCCTCAATCTTACATGTCATACACCCGCATACGGCATGCAGGCAGGCTCCCACCGACCAGATTCCTATCGCCCACAAATATCCTTTCTTCGTACCTATCCAGTCCACGAATTTGCCGGCGAACAGCATGCATACTGCATATATGATGGAGAAAAGCGCTGTAATCGTACCGTAATCATCATCTGTCCAATGAAACTCCGGCGCGATAAAGTCCTTCCAGGTAAGCGACAGCACCTGCCTGTCCATATAGTTGATCGTGGTGGCAAGGAACATCAATACGACCATCCACCAACGCCAATTGGTCATCAGTCTCTTTTGTGTGTCCATTATGTGGTTGAAAAAGGTTATCTGCAGTTCTTTATAATATCAAGCGACTCACGGCACAGGGCTGTTATGCGTCCCCAGTCACCATTTGCAAGCACGTCTTTAGGGAAGAGGTTGGATCCCATCCCGACGCAGGTGACTCCGGCCTTGAACCAGGCTTCGAGGTT
>HF986328.1:53801-60798 GCA_000432655.1 Bacteroides sp. CAG:1060 | reverse complement strand
TGCTTTCTTGCCAATATTCATCAGGAGGGATCCAACTAAAGATTCTGCAGGGGAAGGTGGACGTGAACTATGGTAGCGTATTTGAAAATGCTGTCGCGCAAGAACTTCACGCTCATGGATGGGATTTGTACTACTTCAACAGCAAGAAGCAGGGAGAAATTGATTTTATATTGGAGACGGATGATGAAATCATTCCCTTGGAAGTCAAGTCGGGCAAGGATTACGAACGTCATAATGCGTTGTCCAAAGTCCTGAGCACCCCGAATTATGGAATACGGAGGGCGATAGTTCTGTGCAATGACAACCTGCACGTGAAGGGCAATGTCGAATATCTGCCTGTCTATATGACCATGTTCATAGTCAAACAAGATGAACTGGAAAATCCTATATATAAAGTGAACATGGAGTTCTAGAATGCTTTTTGGTGGGACCGCACGTGCGGTGGTGTGAGAGGTCGGAGAGAACACCCTGCTGAGAGTCCTTCACGATAGATACGTTTACCGGAACCGGAGTTCAAAGACGGTCTGGTTTACATCGCTGCGTAGCAGACTGATGGTTCCGTCGTGGTTCCGCATAATCTGGCGGGAAATGCTGAGACCAATGCCGGAGCCTTCCTTTTTGGTGGTGAAGAACGGCACGAAGATTTGCTCCTGAGCGGGGACCGGAATTGGCGTGCCGTCGTTGGCAACGTCGATAATAACCTCATCATCCTTACCCATCCGGGCGGAGATGTCGATATGTTTCGCGCCGGCCTGAAGAGCGTTTTTGATGAGGTTGATAAGGATTTGGGATATCTGACCCTCGTCGGCGTAAATCATCAGATCCTCCTCTTCGGGGAGGTATTTGCAGATGGCTCCGCAGTTGGCGGCAAACTCGCTGTTGAGGGCGATGACACCTGCCATCAGTTCTTTCAGGTCAATGGCCTTTCTTACCGGCCTGGCTACGCCGGAAAGCTGGCGGTATGTTTCTACAAACTTGATAAGATTCTTGGAAGAGTCGCTGATAGTGTCCAGTCCGGCCTTTACGTCCAGTTCGCTGTGCCCGTCTTCGTCCATCGATTTTGAAAGTGCATCCGAGAGGGATGCAATCGGTGATACCGTATTCATAATCTCGTGCGTGAGCACGCGAATCAGTTTGGTCCATGAGTCTTGCTCGTGGGCCTGGCGCTGCTTCTCGAAAATGGTTCTTATGCGGTTCAGAGTACGGTTGAATTTGTTTTTGTCCTGAAAGCGGAAGTTGAGCTCTCCGTCTTCCAAGGCGTCCATCATATACGCTACCTTCTTGATGTCCTGGTGTCTTGTTCTGATGGTAGCAATCACCGCCACAAGAATTGCGACGATGCCCGAGGCTCCCAGAATATGCCAGATAGTGAAGGTCATAGGCCGTACTTTCTCAGTTTGGCGTATAGTGTAGGTCGGCTAACGCCCAGAATTTTCGCTGCGCTGGAGATATTGCCGCCGCTTCGCTCCATGGCTTCCCGCACAAGACGTTCCTCCTCGGCTTCATTGGCGGCCCGGAGTGTGCCGGAACCCGATGCTCCCTGTTTGGCTTGTTCCGGTTGTAAATCCTTTCCAGTCAGTTCGTTGCCATCGGAAAGTATCACCGCCTTCTCGATGCAGTTCTGCAACTCGCGTATATTTCCGCTCCACCATGCACCCTCCAATGCGACCTTTGCCGAGCCGTCCAGTCCTTCGAGGTGCCTGTGGTACTTCTTTGAGAAACGCTCCAAAAACAGCTGTGCCAGCGGGACAATGTCCTCTTTGCGCTCCCGAAGCGGAGGGAGGTTGATATGTACGGTATTGATGCGGTAGTACAGGTCCTCACGGAAACGACCCTCCCGTACCAGCTGCTCCAGATTCATATTGGTGGCGCAAATCAGGCGGATATCCACCGGGATAGCCTTGGAGTCGCCTACGCGTACGACGCTCCGGTTCTGAATCACCCGCAGCAGTTTGGCCTGCAGGTGCAGTGGGATGTTGCCAATCTCATCCAGAAACAGCGTGCCTCCGTCGGCCTGCTCGAATTTGCCCACGTGGTCCGTATGCGCATCAGTGAATGCGCCCTTGACATGGCCGAACAATTCGCTCTCGAACAGGGTTTCGGTGATGGCACCGGCATCGACGGCTACCATCGGTTTCCCGCTGCGAAGGCTTCTTGCGTGTATCTCCTGCGCCAACACGTCCTTGCCTGTGCCGTTCTCACCGGTAATGAGCACGGTGGCATCCGTGGGTGCAATCTTATCTACGGTCTTTCGAATGGCCACCATCGACCTGGATGAGCCCCAATACATAAGGTCTCCGGAAGCATCTTCTGCCGTTTCGGTCCTGACTTCCCGTCCCTTTGCTTTTCGCGCCTTGTCCCTTGCTGCGGTCAGCGTGGATATAAGTTTATCGTTGTCCCAGGGTTTCACAAGAAAGTCAAACGCGCCCCGCTTCATCCCTTCCACCGCCAGCTGGATATCGGCATAAGCCGTAAACAGCACCACCTCCACTTCGGGAACCATCTTCTTGATCTCTCCGGCCCAGTACAAGCCTTCGTTGCCGGTGTTGATGGAAGTGTTGAAATTCATGTCCAGCAGTACCACGTCCGGCTTGAAGCGCTCCAGCGTAGAAACAAGCGTTACCGGTGAGGGCAGCGTCTCCACTTCCGCAAAGTACATGGGCAGCAGGATTTTCAACGCCTGCCGAATTCCGGCATTGTCGTCCACAATCAGTATTTTCCCTTTTTTAGATGCCATTGTCAAAACTTATTGTCTGCTTTCCAAAAATCGTAAAGGCTCCTTACACCACTGTAAAGAGTCTTTACAAAGGTATAATTTTTCTCGGAATAGTTGTCGAGGTCATAACATCTGATGCGTTTGGTGTGTCTTCGGTACCCCATGAGCCCCTCTGAAAACGCGTCGCGTACCAGAAAAGCCTGTTCTGCGCACCGAATATTCCTTCCGTACCGTAGAAGCCTGTTTTTTACACCGAATGCTTCAGAAAACGCTTCGCGTACCACAGGAGGCTGTTTTGCGCACCGAGTGTCAATTCCGTACCGTAGGAGGGCGTTTCCGGTACCGAATGCACATTCTGTGTACCCCTGACCCATTATATCGGGTCAGGGGGGGGGAACCCTGTGTATTTCCCTTCAAAAGTTGAGGGTGGACATTTCGGGTGATAACACGGGCAACAATCAGTTATATCCGCAGGGTGTGGCGGAAGCGAAAATGTGGTATAAAACGAAAATGCCCCAGAGTGAACTCTGAGGCATTTAGGCGGTGCGGAAGGGGCTCGAACCCTCGACCTCCGGCGTGACAGGCCGGCATTCTAACCAAGCTGAACTACCGCACCAAGGCAGTTGCTTTCTCGGAAAGCGGATGCAAATGTACGCATATTTTTTGATTCTGCAAATTTTTTGCTGAATTTTTTATCCTTTCGAGCAAAAAAGGTCTGAAGGAATCGCTCAGGAGCGGATTTTCAACTTTCTCTCTGGGACTGCTAAAACTTTGCATACGAGTCATTTTTAACTTTCTCTTCCGGATGGCTAAAACTTTGCATACGAGTCGATTTATTTCTATATTTGCATGTTTATAACTTGGCGGTTTTCCGTCAGATTGAGAATATTTCATTACAATGAATAAACTTTATATCCCAATTGTAGGATTGCTTTTTGCAATCGCCTTCCCTTTGTCAGCTCAGATGACGGACGAACAGGTCGTGGATTATGTCAAGTCTGCAGCCGAATCCGGGAAAAGTGAAAGTACGATAAGTAAAGAACTTCTGGCTAAAGGGGTGACTATGGAACAGGCCGAGAGAATAAAGGCCAAGTATGAGGATCAGTTAAACGGCAATGCCTCTTCCGTGACTGGTATGGCTGTGACCGGCAATCTCTCCAAGAGAGACTCGAGGGCCAATTCTTATGCCGACAATCCGGAGGAGTCATCGGACTCTGCGTATGACGGAATGGTGGGTTCTTTGACTGACGATGACCCAAAGAATATTCCGATTTTCGGACATGACGTATTCGGCAGAAATTCCACGTTGTCATTTGAGCCGAACGAGAATGTGGCTACTCCGGATTCGTATGTACTGGGGCCCGGCGATGAGATTGTGATAGAAATATGGGGTATCAGTGAAGCCCGTATCGCATCAGTCATTTCACCGGAAGGTCGCATCAATATCAGTCAGGTGGGACCGGTCCAGCTGAGCGGACTTACTATCAAGGAAGCCGCCAAGAAGATTAAGGGCAAGCTTGCCGGCAAGTATGCAGGGGTAGGCGGCCCCGACGGCAATATCAGCGTAACCCTTGGAAACATCCGTACCATACAGGTGAATGTGCTTGGCCTGGTCAATACCCCGGGGACATACAGACTTTCTCCGTTCACCTCAGTATTCAATGCTCTTTATCGCGCGGGAGGAATAAGCGAAGGCGGTAGTCTCAGGAGCGTGCGGGTGATAAGGGACGGTGAGCAGATTGCTGATGTGGATATATACGATTTCCTTTTTACGGGTAATAAATCAAACGACATTTCCATTCAGGAAGGTGATGTGGTGCTTGTCCCTCCTTACAAGGAAATTGTGGCGGTCAAGGGCGGAGTGAAGCGTGAAATGCGCTATGAACTTAAGGAAGGCCAGAGCCTTTCGGATCTTATCGAGTATGCCGGAGGATTCTCCAGCGGAGCTTACCGCAATGATGTGAAAATCATCCGCAACACGGAAAAAGAGAAGGAGATTCTTACCGTAAAGAGCGACAATTACGATTCTTGTATCCTGAATGACGGAGACGAAGTGTCCGTAGGGATGAATCTTGACAGATTTGCCAACAGAGTTGAAATCAGGGGATATGTGTTCCGTCCGGGAGAATTTCAGATCGGAGGAGACATCGCTACGGTGCGTCAGCTCGTAAATATGGCCGGAGGCCCGCAGGAGGATGCTTTCCTTGGCCGTGCGGTCCTGCTCAGGGAAAAGGAGGATCTCAGCCTTGAGACAATTCAGGTCAATATCGGTGCTATCCTTGACGGAAGCATGGAAGATATGCTCCTTAAGAAGAATGATGTGCTGGTTATTTCCGGTATTCATGAGCTTGAGGACAGGGGCGAGTACACCATCAACGGAATGGTGATGAACCCGGGAACGTTCGCATTCGCTGAAAACACCACTGTGGAGGATTTGATTCTTCGTGCCGGAGGTCTTGTGGACGGAGCATCGACGGCAAGAGTGGATGTGGCAAGGTGTCTGTATGATCCTAATTCTCTTACTTGGTCCGATACGCTTGCGTTGACATTTTCGTTTGCCATCAAGGACGGACTTGCAATGGACGGAGCAGAAGACTTTATTCTTGAGCCTTATGATGTGGTTTCCGTGAGACGCAGTCCGGGATTCAGACCGCAGAAGTTCGTTGAAATTCAGGGCAATGTGGCATTCCCTGGAAGGTATGTGCTTCTCAACGACAGCGAAAGGCTTACGGATATCGTGAAGAGGGCCGGCGGATTTGTCGGCAATGCCAATCCGCGTGGAGCAATGCTCATCCGGCAGAGAAACGATGCCATGGAGAAACGACTGCTGTCAGAGTCAATGGAGAAACTGTCGACCATGTCTTCCGTTGATACTTTGAATGTCAAGGTGGATGCTGAATATAAGATAGCCGTGGATCTTGACTATGCTATGGCACATCAGGGAAGCAATGCGGATATTATTCTTCAGGAAGGAGACTATATCAACATACCGGAACTGGTCAACACAGTCCAGATATCCGGAGAGGTAATGGCTCCGAATGCTGTCGTGTTCAGGCCAGGAAAGACGGTCGCATATTATATCAATGCCGCCGGTGGCTTTACGGGCCGGAGCAGACGTTCCCGTGTCTATGTGATATACCAGAACGGCAAGGCTTCCAGAAATGTGCTCAACAACGCCAAGGTGGAGCCAGGGTGCACTATTGTCGTACCGTCCAAGCCGGAACGCAAACCTTTGAGTACGTCCGATGTGCTTGCTACTGCAAGTGTGGCATCATCGCTGACATCTATTGTTGCAATGCTGATCAGGCTGTTTTAATTGATACGATATGGAAGAACAGAGATATAATCAACAGAATCAGCCCGCTCCAATCCCGGTGCAGGAAGATGACTATGATGAAATTGACATAATGGAGCTCCTGCTCAAGCTTTTGTCCAATTGGAAAAAATTGCTTTTGTGGTGCGGAGTATCCGCTGTGGTGGGAATAGTAGTGGCATTCAGTATTCCTAGGCAATATACGGTCACATCCAAGATGGCTCCGGAAATTGTTACCAAGACAAGCGGTTCGGTAGCATCCATTGCATCCATGCTTGGTGCCAACATAAGCAATATGACTACCAATGATGCCGTGTATCCGGACCTTTATCCGGACATCGTGTCATCCACACCGTTCGTTACGGAACTTTTTTCCCTTCCTGTACAGTTCAAGGACAAGAAGGTAGGAATGGTGGATACGGACTACTATACTTATCTCAAGGAATACACTAAGTCTCCTTGGTGGAGCGTTGTCCTTTCGGCGCCTATGAAGGGTCTTGGATGGTTCCTCGGACTCTTCAGGGAGAAGACTGAGGCTGTAGAAGGGTACACCGATTTCAATCCGGAAGCACTTACCCTTGAACAGAGCAGGGTGGTGAAGGCCATTTTACAAGAAGTCAGTATTGTCGTGGACAAGAAGACACAGATAATCACTCTCACCGTGACGAGCCAGTCTCCTTACGTGTCGAAGACCGTCTCGGATGCCGTTATAGAGAAATTGCAGCAATATGTGATATCATATCGTACGGAAAAGGCCCGCAAGGATATGGATTATTATATTATGCTGTACGATGAGGCAAAGAGCGATTACTATGCCGCCCAGCAAAAGTATGCGAGGTATGTGGATGCCAATCAGGGCGTAGTCCTTCAGAGCGTAAAGACAGAGCAGGAGAGACTGCAGAATGAGATGCAGTTGGCTTTCCAGCTGTATAATTCATGTGCGCAGCAGCTTCAGATGTCCCGTGCAA
>HF986328.1:42415-53739 GCA_000432655.1 Bacteroides sp. CAG:1060 | reverse complement strand
CTCCGGTGCTGCCTGTAAAGGCGAGCAAGCCGTCCAAACTGACCACTCTTGTGGCTTTTGTGTTCCTTGGCTTCTGCCTGTGTGCCGTGTGGGTTCTTTGGGGTAAGGATTGGGTTGCAAAATTCAGAGGTGAAAGAAAAGATTTCGATAAGGGGAGCCAGAGTCAACAATCTTAAGAATCTGACTCTTGATATACCAAGGGACGAACTTGTCGTCGTGACCGGCATCTCCGGTTCCGGAAAATCTTCGCTGGTCTTCGATACGTTGTATGCAGAAGGGCAGCGGCGTTTCTCCGAGAGTCTGTCTTCGTATGCGAGACAGTTTCTCGGACGTATGAGCAAGCCGGATGTGGACTCCATTGAAGGTATTCCTCCGGCGATAGCAATCGAGCAGAAAGTTACGACCCGTAATCCTCGCTCTACGGTTGCAACTACCACCGAAATATATGATTTCATAAGACTGGTGTTCTCCAGAATAGGACACACGTTTTCACCTGTCTCCGGAGAGGAGGTCAAGGCCGATAAGGTGCAGGATGTGCTGTCATATATTGAGAATGCTGCAAGCGGAGTCTATTTTATACTTGCTGACATTGGCTGGGGGAAGAGGGACGACAGGGTGGAGATGATGCTGTCTCTCAAGGAAGACGGGTATAACAGGCTTTATGCTGCCGGACGGGCCGTCAAGATAGACGAGATGCTGCAGAAGGATGGGGATTATCCCGATGAGGTATATCTGCTGATAGACCGGGTACGGGGCGGTGAGCCTTTTGACGAAGATACGCGTACAAGGCTTCTTGCCTCAGTATCCGATGCGTTCTCCCGGGGAATGGGCCATGTGTATGTGGCGGACGAGCATTCCATTGTAAAAGCCTTCTGCGACAAACTCGAGAAAGACGGAATCAAGTTCCTGCGTCCGGACGACTATCTTTTCAGTTTCAATTCTCCGCTTGGGGCATGTCCTAATTGTGGCGGGTTGGGAAAAGTAATAGGTGTCAGCGAAGATCTTGTCGTGCCGGACAAGACAAAAAGCATATATGATGGTGCGATAGCATGTTGGCGAGGAGAGAAGATGGGCTGGTTCAGAGAACATCTTATCCAGGTGGCGGACAGGTACGATATTCCTTTGTTTGAGCCGTACTGCAAACTCCCGGAATCTGCTAAAAAGACAATCTGGAAAGGACATTCCGTGCCCGGTGATGACAACTCCATAATCGGGATTGAAGAGTTTTTCGAGTGGGTTGACACTCAGAAATTCAAGATTCAGTTCAAATATATGCTGTCGCGTTTTTGGTTCAAATATAGGCGGTCGCGTTTTTGCGGGCGTACCGTGTGTCCGGAGTGTGGGGGCAGCCGTCTGCGCAAAGAGGCCCTGTGGGTGAAGGTATGCGGCAGAACTATTGATGATGTGTTGAGGATGAATGTGGATGATGCCATCAGTTTCTTTTCGACGCTTGACATATCTGACAACGAGCGCAAGGTAATAGAGGAGCCGCTCCACGAGATTCTCTCCAGACTTAATTGCATAAAGGAAGTAGGGTTGTCGTATTTGACGCTTAACCGGGCATGCAACACTCTGTCCGGAGGTGAAAGCCAGAGAGTGAATCTTGTGACTGCGCTTGGCTCCAGTCTTGTCGGCTCGATGTACATTCTTGACGAGCCGAGTATCGGCCTTCATCCACGGGACACGGCGAGACTTATAAAAGTGCTTAAAGATCTGAGGGACATAGGCAATACGGTGATAGTCGTGGAGCATGACGAAGATATCATGAGGGCTTCGGATCTCCTGGTGGATATGGGACCCGGTGCTGGATGCAACGGAGGGGAGGTCATCTATTACGGACGGCTGTCTTCCGGACAGAAGTCTGCCGACAACGATAAGTCTCTCACCCTTTCGTACCTGAATGGAAGTCGCCCTCGCTATACGCGAACCCGTCGCAGCTGGCAGTATTCCATAGTGATAAAAGGGGCTATGGAGCATAATCTCAAGGATATAGACGTGAAATTCCCTCTTGGCGTGCTTACTGTGGTAACAGGAGTGTCAGGTTCCGGAAAGTCTTCCCTTGTGGGGGACATACTCTATCCCGCCATGTTCCGGCGATTGAACGAGTCCGGAGACCAACCGGGCATTTTCCGCGGTCTTGAAGGCAATCTGGATCGAATCACAAGGGTGGAATATGTCGATCAGAATCCTATCGGAAGAAGTTCCCGCTCCAATGCTGTCACATATCTTAAGATTTATGATGATATCCGTAAACTCCTTGCCGAGCAGCAGTATGCGAAGATAAATGGCTATAAGGCCAATTATTTCTCGTTCAATACGGATGGCGGACGTTGTCCCGAATGTCAGGGAGAGGGGCTTGTAAGAATCCCCATGCAGTTTATGGCGGACGTGGAGATGGTCTGCGAGACCTGTGGCGGAAAGAGGTTCAAGCCTGAAGTCCTGGAGGTGAGATACCGTGGGAAAAACGTAGATGACATACTGAACATGAGCGTGGATGAGGCTGTGGACTTTTTCTCTTCCGGGAAGGAAGATTTGGCTGCATCCATAGTGCACCGACTTGGCTTTCTTCAGTCTGTCGGACTTGGCTATATAAAGCTCGGACAGAGCAGTTCCACACTTTCCGGAGGCGAAAGCCAGCGAATCAAACTTGCATATTTCCTGTCCATGAGCGAGAGGAAGTCCAAGCCTGAGAAAATAATGTTTATATTTGACGAACCGACTACCGGACTGCATTTCTATGATGTAGAGAAGCTGCTGAAGTCATTTGATACCTTGCTTGATGCCGGACACTCAATAGTGGTGGTGGAGCATAATCAGGATGTCATCAGGGCAGCGGACTGGATTATAGATCTTGGTCCTGATGCCGGGGATGCCGGAGGGGAAGTCGTTTTCGAGGGGACTCCGGAGCAAATGCAGAATGCTGATACGTTTACGTCTCAGTATGTTTTCAATAACCATAATTGACCATGGAAGCAAAAAACGATAAGGTCGTAGTATTTTCGGTCGTGCGGGATCAGGATATGTACCTCAGATGCCTGTTGGGGAATCACTTTCTGAAGGGATGTGTTCTGAAGAAAGTAGATAATGTAGCTGATAATCAGCCTGTTACTAAGCGCTACAACGATTTTCTTGATTCGCTTGAAGAGGATTGTTGGGTGGTATTGTGCCATGAGGACTGGGAAGTGAAGCAAAGGCTTTACGATGTGGTGAAGAATTTGGATCCGGCTTATCTGTACGGCCCGATAGGGGTATTTGTCGAGGAGCGCAAGACCGTGGACGTTATAGTGCCGATGGGGTATGTCTCACAGAGTACCAAAAATGACCGAAAAGAGATAGTGATTCGTGGAAAGGAATTTGAAGGGCGTGTGGATACATTTGACTGTCAGTGCCTTATATTTCATTCTTCCATTGTTAGGGATCACGGATTGCGGTTCGATGAGCACCTGTCTTTTGATATGTATGTGGAGGATTTCTGCGCATGCGCCTATGAGAGGGCCGGGATTCAGTCCCGCACCGTGAAACTGGAGAGCCTTCATCATTCTTTCGGCAAGTTGTCCGCCTCTTTTAAGGATTCGTTGGACTATGTGCGTAAGAAGTATGCCGTTTCCCGGAAGAGATATGCCACTATAGTCGGACATCTGAATACATTCGGCGGGGACTCCAGAAAGCCGGTATTCAAATGGAAACGAATTCCATGGGTGCTTTTGAGGTATAAATTTGCGAAATGATGCTTATGAATGACAGTGTTCTCTGCTGTATCTTCAACCACAACCATAATGATGACGCCGTCAGGTGGTATGAAGGCTTGTCTCCGTATTTCGAAACCGTAATTCTTGATAGCGGCAGCAATCCTCCGTGCAGCCATACCGGAGCCCTGGTGCTGCCCAACATCTACTATTCCGGACTTATGAACAAGGCCTACGAACTGCTGAAGCAGAAAGGGTGCCGGTGGCTGATGATAGTTACCAGTGATATAGAAATAGATTCGGCCAACCTCACAAGACTGGTATCCGCCATGGACAGGATTTCCCATAGCACCAATGTGGCCCTGTATCAGCCTTGCTGCAAACTTTCTCTGCACGGAAGGGCTCTTCCGCAGAGCGTGTGCCATTTTACCGGCAAGATGCGGTGCACCAATTTTCAGGAAGGATGGTTCCACATGGTATGCCGGGAGATTCTCGACGAGGTGCTGCCTATAGACACCGATGTCAATAAACTTGGGTGGGGTGTGGATCTGGCCCTCAGCCATTTTGCGCGTGTGCATAAGATGCTTGTCATAGTGGACGACAGAGTGAAGGTCATTCATCCCAAGGGAACCGGTTATAACCGTGACGCCGCTCTTGCACAGATGCGTCAGTGGCATGCCACCATTTCGGGATATTGCTCCCCACGCCATTTCAGACCTTTGAAAAATACTATAACATACGACGACTGACCCGGCGATCATGAGACTGCTTGTTCATTTCCATATCTATTATCTTCAGCATGTGGATTATTTCCTTGACATGATGAAGAATATCAATTCTGTCCGGTGGGATCTTTTCGTCACTTCGCCTCATATTGACGAGGCCACGGAGAATAAAATCAAAGAGTTCAAGCCTGATGCCAGAATAGAGCATGTGCCCAACGAGGGATATGATATCTGGCCCTTCATATATGTGGTGAAGAGTATTTGTCTTGAAGACTATGACTGTATTCTTAAGCTGCATACCAAAGGTCCGCTTCCGTTTGCGGCTCATCTGAACGGTATGGTGTTCCGGGATTTTATGTGGAGGGATGCTCTGGTGGAGGCACTTATCGGCAGTCCGGAGACATTCCGTTCAGATATGGATATTTTTTCGAAGCATCCTGACGTGGGTATGGTGTTCAGTGATAAGTTGTATATTAAGGCGGATTTCTGGGAAGACGGACGGGCTCTTATAAAGGAACTGCAAAGACTGGGCTTTCGCACATGTCACAGACGATTCTGCGCGGGAACTATGTTCATGATAAGGCCGCAGGCACTGCGGTATCTCACTTCGGACCTTGTGCGCGAGGATATGTTCAACAAGCCGCTTAAGTCCCATTCAAACGGCTTCATGTCCCATATCTATGAGCGTATCTTTACACTGGCCACCCTGGCTCAAGGATATAAGGTACATACTGTGGGCGTTCCCATGACATATAAGGCTTTCTTTAGGGTCAATCGATGGGTTAAGCCCATATTGTCATTCCTATTCAGCATAGAGCGGCGCGGAGCACAGATGAAAAAATATCTTACCATACTGGGTATCCGTATAAAACTTGATGACGGCGTTCAGGTCTAATCGGATTTGAATTCGCAGTCCGCTTCGGATTCTGAGTTTATGGATATTGAGGCGTAGATGGTTGAGCCTCTTGATATACCTTTTATAGGGAACGAGAATGTCCTTTTGATACCTTTGATGAATCCTTGTACTTCCAGACAGGTCATGTCCGGACCGAAACTGTCGTATTCGGTATCGTTGGGGTAGCAGGGGAGACTGATGTCCGGATATTGGGGATACATCCCGATATCGTATGGCAGCTCCGACCACTCTTTGCTGTCCACGAGTTCCGACGGATGATACTTCGACTTGCCGAACAGCTCTGCGGTGGCGTTTATATTGCACAACCGGACTCGCGGGGATTCGAACAGTTCGTAGTCATCCATATTGTTGGCTATCTGCTTGACGACAACGCTGCATAGGAGCGGTTCCAGCTCCAATGGCTCTTCTCCGCTGAGGCTAACGGCTCCCATTATCGGATAGTCGGGATTGTCGTCTTCGAAAGAATACTTTATAAGTTTGATGCTGCTGTATGTACTCAATGCCTTTTTGTTCAGGGCCTTGGGGGAGTTGGCTATGGCTACCGCCCTTTTGCGTCCCGTCGGCAGTCTGAGTTCAATCTCCTTTTCCACATCTTTACGGCAACAGTAATGATGGACAAGTTGCCCTTCTGCCGCATCCTCGTATATTAGCAGGTCCAGGCGGCGTATCGCCTTATGACTTTCGAGCCGAAATACGAATCCGGCGCTGTCCACCTTCTCTTCGGGGTCTTTGTCCCCGCCGCCGGATGCCCATTCGATTGTCTCCGGAGTGCACGAGATTAACGAGATTGCCGGGATAGCCGCACTGACTATAAGCAAGCTGAAAATTGAGAAGATGTGTGTTAACCGATGGGGAAGCAGAACGCTTCTCTCGCAGAATCGGATATTGGGTAGTGTCTGGCTGTCCCGGCTCTCGAAATTTTTCATAACAGTGTTTTTGTATCGTTTACTGCAAAGGTATTCGTGAGCGGGCAACGGACAATGCATATATAAGAAAAAATAGTGTTTTCTTTCTCTTTCTTATATAAAAGGAGTGTGACCTAAAAAAGCCACACTCCAATTTGTAAAACTTTATTTGAACAGTCGGAGACTAACCGCCGAAGTTGTCGTAAAGGACATTCTCAGGAGGTACTCCGAGTGAGTCAAGAAGCTTGTTGACAGAGGCCACCATCATAGGAGGACCGCACATGAAGTACTTGATGTCTTCCGGTGTCTCGTGATCCTTGAGGTATGTTTCATACATTACGTTGTGTACGAAACCTGCCGTGTACTTGACACCTGCTGCATCTGCTGCCGGGTCAGGACGGTCAAGGGCGAGATAGAACTTGAAGTTAGGGAACTCCTTCTCGATCTCGGCGAAGTCTTCAAGGTAGAAGGCCTCGACAAGAGCACGAGCTCCGTAGAAGAAGCTGACCTTGCGGCCTGTCTTGAGGGTCTTGAAGAGCTGCATGATGTGGCTGCGAAGAGGAGCCATACCTGCACCACCACCCACGAAGATGTACTCTACATTGTCAGGATCGTTCTTAGGGAGGAGGAACTCTCCGTAAGGACCGCTGATAGTTACCTTGTCACCAGGCTTGCGCGTGAAGACGTATGAAGAAGCGATACCAGGGTTTACAGGGAGAAGTTTAGGACCCTGCTCCTTTGGAACGCTGCGGTCAAACGGTGGTGTAGCGATACGTACGTTGAGTTTGATGATGCCTTTCTCTCCAGGATAAGAGGCCATTGAATAAGCACGGATGGTAGCGGTCGGGTTGACGGACTCGAGGTTGAAGAATCCGAATCTCTCCCAATCTTTCCTGTACTCAGGCTCCACTTCAATATCCTTGAAATAAAGGTGATAAGCCGGAATGTCTATCTGAATATACTGTCCGCTCTTGAATTCGATGTGCTCTCCTTCCGGAAGCTTGACCGTGAATTCCTTGATGAAGGTTGCCACATTGTGGTTGGAAATTACCTCACATTCGAGTTTCTTAACTGAAAGTGCGGATTCGTCCATCTGTATCTTGAGGTTTTCCTTCACTTTTACCTGACATCCGAGTCTCCATCCGTTCTTGATCTGCTTGCGGTTGAAGAAACCTACTTCGGTAGGAAGTATTTCTCCGCCACCTTCAAGAACCTGCACCTTGCACTGTCCGCAGTTGGCTTTACCACCGCAGGCTGAAGGCAGGAAAATCTTCTGCTCTGCCAGAGATGCCATGAGAGAGTTTCCCGGGGTTACTTCGACGGTCTTCTTGCCGTCATTGATGTCAATCTTGATTTTTCCCTTAGGAGTAATCGCATCTTTTACCACGAGAAGCAGCACCACAAGGATGACTGTTACTATGAGAAGAGCGATGACTGCTGCAAAAATTGTTGAACTCATATCTCTTTCCTCCTAAAGTTGAATGCCCATAAAAATCATGAACGCAAGACCCATCATACCCACTGTAATGAATGTGATACCGGTACCCTTGAGAGGCTTAGGTACATTGCTGTAAGTAAGCTTCTCTCTGATGGCGGCAAGGCACACGATGGCGAGATACCAGCCGATACCCGAGCCGAGAGCATACACTGTCGTCTCTCCTACATTTGCGAAATCCTTCTGCTGCATGAAGAGCGATCCTCCAAGGATAGCGCAGTTCACGGCGATAAGAGGAAGGAAGATACCCAGTGAGGAGTAGAGAGACGGAAGGAACTTCTCCACAATCATCTCGACAAGCTGCGTGAATGCGGCGATGACGGCGATGAAGATGATGAAGCTGAGGAAGCTGAGGTCCACATCGGCGAATCCTTCACCAAGCCAGCTCAATGCACCCGGCTGAAGCACGTAGCGGTTGAGCAGGTAGTTGATAGGAAGCGTGCAGACGAGCACGAAAATAACAGCGAGGCCCAAGCCGTTGGCTGTCTTGACATTCTTTGATACTGCCAGGTATGAGCACATACCGAGGAAGTATGCAAAGATCATATTGTCAACAAATATTGATCTTACAAATAAGCTGATATATTCCATAAGGCTATGCTGTTATTTTTCCTGGAGTTCCTTGTCGCATGCCCTGTGTACCCAGATGATACATCCGAGCAGAATCAGCGCAAACGGAGGGAGAATTACTAGGTTGTTAGGAATGTATCCTGCAGGCAGTACTCTCATACCAAGGAGTGTACCGCTACCCAAAAGCTCACGGAAGAAAGCCACGATAATAAGGATAAGACCGTAGCCTACACCGTTGGCGAGTCCGTCGAGAAGCGAAGGAATCGGCTTGTTGCCGAGAGCGAACGCCTCGATACGTCCCATCACGATACAGTTGGTGATGATAAGACCTATGTACACTGACAACTGCTTGTCAATGGCGTATGCATAAGCCTTGAGCACCTGATCCACAAGGATAACCATCATGGCGACAACTACGAGCTGCACGATGATACGCACGCGGTTCGGAATTGTGTTGCGAAGGAGGGAAACCACCAAACTGGACAAACCTGTCACGATGGTTACCGAAAGAGCCATGACCAATGCTCCCTTGAGCTGTACGGTCACTGCCAGTGAAGAGCAGATACCGAGCACGAGGACGGTAATAGGATTGCCCTTCAGAATAGGATTGAGTATTGTTTCTTTAAGGTTGCTCATAGATTATTCCTCCACCATTTCTTCTGCTGCCGGAGCAGTATTCTTGAGATAATTGGCGTATGCCCCGACCCATGTGTTGATGGCTTTGTTGAGTCCGTTGCAGGTCATTGTAGCACCTGAAATGGCGTCAACCTTGTTCTCAGAACCTTCCGGAGCTCCGCCTTTGACGATTTCGAAAAGTACGGAAGAATCCTCGAGATCAAAGACCTTTCCTTCAAACTGCTCTTTGAAAGATGCCTCGTCTTTAATCTTGGCACCGAGACCAGGGGTTTCGCTCTCATGATCGAAATATGCTCCTACGATAGTCTTGAGGTCCTGCTGGAGAGCGATGTAGCCCCAGATCGGACCCCAAAGACCGGCTCCGTACACAGGAATCACAGTCACGCCTGACTTGAACTTGTATACCGGAAGGTGAGCCTCGCCGCCATTGAGGATGGCCTTGTTCTCCGGCTTGAAGTTGTCGATAAGCTCAATTTCGTTCTTTGCAGTCTTGAGATCTCTTATCTTCTCGCCATTGACATTGATTGCGAAAGCTTCTTCAATATTGTCGGAATAGGTGCTCAGAACAGCATCATTTCCCATCTTGCTGAATGATTCCTTGTCGCCGAGACCCGCTGCTGTCATCATCTGGGAGAGAGTCTCCGCCTTGATGTTGGCAGTCTGTTTGGATTTCAGACTGGATGAAGCGAAAGCAAGAACCGCCGCCACTACCACGACTATTATTGTCGTGTAGATGACTGTATATACGTTACTGTTTGTATTCATTGCTATGCGACTTTAAGTTTCTTGGACTTGCGTGAAAGATGCAGACTTATTACGCAGTGGTCAATAAGTGGTGCAAATGTGTTGCAGAGCAGGATGGCGAGCATCATGCCTTCCGCATAGCCAGGGTTGAACAGACGAACGGTGATGCAGAGCGCTCCGATGAGGAAGCCGTATATCCATTTGCCGCATTCCGTCTGTGCTGATGTCACAGGGTCTGTAGCCATGAACACTGCTCCGAATGCGAATCCGCCGTAGAGAAGCTGCATGTAGCAAGGGATGCTGCTCACTCCGGTGAGGTCTCCGATAAGGCCTACGAGGAGGGCGCCGCCTATACAGCCTGCCATGATCTTCCAGCTTGCAATACCTGTCCAAATGAGTATTATGGCACCGAGAAGAATGGCGATGACAGATGTCTCACCGACAGATCCCGGTATAGTACCGATGAACATATCCCAGAAGCCGGTACCGTACTGTGCGCTCGCGCCGTCGAGGGCGAGAGGAGTTGCACCGGTGAATCCGTCCACTACCTTGTCAGTGTCCCTGAGTGAAATCCAGCAGGAAGAACCTGACATGTCGTTAGGATAGGAGAAGAAGAGGAATGCTCTGGTGAGCAGTGCAGGGTTCCAGATGTTCATTCCGGTACCTCCGAACACTTCCTTGCCGAAAATAACGGCAAAAGCCACTGCGATGGCAAGCATCCAGAGAGGAATGTCCACAGGGACGATGAGCGGAATGAAAAATCCGGATACAAGGTAACCCTCGCTGACCTCTTCTCCACGAATCTGGCTTGAAGCGAATTCAATGCCGAGACCCACGATGTAGGAAACCAGATAAAGAGGGAGGACCTTGAGGAAGCCATACCAGAAGTTGCCCAGGATATTGACACCTGTCTCTCCGATGGCGAGTGAGTGCTGGTAGCCGACGTTCCACATTCCGAAGAGGGCTGCCGGAGCCGCTGCTATGAGCACGATGATGAGAATGCGCTTGAGGTCAATCGCATCACGTACATGGGAACCTTTGCGGGTTACCGTTCCAGGCACGTGGAGGAATGTCTCAAAAGCATCCACGGTTGAATGCAGCCAATATAATTTGCCGCCTTTTTCAAAAATCTTGTTCATACCTTTAAGCCATTTCCTTGAGCATAAGGTCTATGCCTTGTGCTATGATGTCCTGAATATTGTTCTTGCTCGGGTCGATAAACTCGCAGGTGGCGAGATCTTCCGGGAGAACCTCATAGATGCCGAATTGCTCCATCTTGTCGATATCACCTGCGAGGCAGGCTTTTGTCAGATAGATAGGATAGATATCCATAGGAAGCACCTTTGCATAGTAGCCGTCGTTCATCATGAACGCACGGGCGCCTCCGTGGAGATTGGTGTCCATGTCGTATTTCCTCCAAGGAGTGAGCCAGGAGAAATAGCTGTGGTCACGGCTGTACTGCTTGTAGCGGAGAGGACGAACCCATCCGAGGAGTTCTTTGTCTGTACCCTCCTTGAGCAGAGTGAGCTGGTTGTCGAAGAATCCGAGATATCCGTCTGCACCGACAGTGTGTCCGCTGAGGGCGTTGCCGCTGACAAAGCGAAGGCCTTCCGGCATGTTGCCATAGAACGGAGCGATGTCCTTCAT
>HF986328.1:39364-42402 GCA_000432655.1 Bacteroides sp. CAG:1060 | reverse complement strand
TGTCCTTCATAGGCATGCCCGGGATAGTCAGTACATAAGCCGGCTCGATAGCCATAGGGCCGCAGACTGCCACCTTGCGGCGCACGTCGTACCGACCTTTTGAGAAGAGTTTGCCGATGGCGGCAAGCCCTGCGAGGGATATTGTCCACACGATGTCACCTTTCCTTACAGGTGCGATACTTGCAATCTGCACGCCTACATTTCCTGCCGGGTGCTTGCCCTTGAAAAAATGTATCTCGGCATTCTGCAGTCTTGCGAGAGCCGAATTGGCATTGTCCGCACTGAGGGAAACGTGAACCTTTCCTGATGTGAGTTTGGAAAGTGCAGTGACTCCGACCTGGATGTCCTTGGCCTCTTCCGCATAGCAGAATTCCGTGTCGGCTGCAAGAGGTGCTGTGTCGAATGCGGATACGAAAATGTCGCGCGGCGTATCAGCCGGATTGGTCAGGATACCGTAAGGGCGCTGTACGAGCCATGGCCATAGACCTGCCTGGAGAATGGACTCGCGAATTGCACTTGCGTCCAGACCTTCAACATCTTTCGCTCCGAAATCTACGCATTTCTGCTCTTCATCTGCCTCAATGAGGACTGCGAGCAACTTGCGCTTGTCTCCTCTGACCAATTCCTTGACAGTTCCGCTTACCGGAGATGCCAGAAGGATGTCAGGGTTCTTTTTGTCCGCAATGACGGGGGAGCCGCAGAGCACGGTATCTCCCTCCTTGACAAGAAGTCTCGGGAGGAGTCCTTTGATGTCGGTCGGGCAGACCGCAACGATGCCTGGAGCTATCGCCTTGGAGACGCGAAGTTCTGCTTCACCCGCGATAGGGATGTTCAGACCCTTTTTCAAAACGATGTTTTTTGACATTGAATATAACGTTATTATGAATTGCCAAAATTGCGATGCGAAGATACTCATTTTTTTCGTAATTTCGCGCTGTTATGAGCGATAAAGTGAGTACTATTCTTGATGGACTGAACGAGGAGCAGAGAAAAGCGGTCAGTTGCACAGAAGGCCCGGTGCTGATCGTTGCCGGTGCCGGTTCCGGAAAAACAAGGGTCCTGACAAGCAGGATTGCATATATTCTCAGTGGCGGAACCGATCCGTCCAGAGTTCTTGCCCTTACTTTTACCAAGAAAGCGGCAGGGGAGATGAAAGAGCGTATTGCGGGCATAGTCGGCTCCAGGCCGGCGCGCAAGCTCGTCATGGGAACTTTTCATGCGGTCTTTGTGCGGTTTCTAAGGGAGTATGCCGGATTCCTGGGATATCCGGACAATTTTACCATATACGACACCTCTGATTCGCAGAGCGCCGTCAAGGCCTGCGTCAAGGAACTGGGGCTGGATGACAAGATATACAAGCCCAAGGAGGTACTTTCCCGCATTTCATCAGCCAAGAACAACCTTATCACGGTATCCGCCTACAGGGACAACCGTGACCTGATGATGGCGGATGTCCGTTCCAAGAAGCCTCGCCTGTGTGACCTGTATGAGCTTTATCAGAAGAAACTCAAGCAGAACGGGGTGATGGATTTCGATGATATCCTTTTGAATATGAATTTCCTCCTTAAGGACAACCGGGAAGCTCTCATGTCAATAGCGGACAGGTTTTCGTACATAATGGTGGACGAGTACCAGGATACCAACCGCTCTCAATACATCATTCTTCGCAGACTTTCGCAGTTCCACCACAATATCTGCGTGGTGGGGGATGACAGCCAGTCAATATATGCTTTCCGTGGAGCCAAAATCGAGAATATCCTGAATTTCAAGCGGGACTATCCCGAGTGCAAGGTTTTCCGTCTGGAACTCAACTACCGTTCTACCAAGACGATAGTGGATGCCGCCAATTCCCTTATCGCCCATAATGACGGCCGCATACCCAAGGTGTGCTATTCCCAGGGAGAGCAGGGCGACAAGATAAGGCTTCTGCGCAGCTGGTCTGAGTCCGGGGAAGCGGAGTCGATAGTATCGGATATAAAGTCCCGTATGCGCTCATGTCATGCACAGTATCAGGACTTTGCGATTCTTTATCGTACCAATTCCCAGTCCCGTGCCATAGAGGAACAACTTCGCCGCCGCAACATACCGTACATGATTTATTCCGGCAATTCGTTTTTCGACCGTGCGGAAATCAAGGACATGATGGCGTACTTCAAGCTATGTGTGAATCCTTATGACGACGAGTCCTTCAAACGGGTGGTCAACAAACCGGCGCGAGGTATCGGGGCCACGACTCTGCAGTCTCTCGAGCAACTCGCAAGGGAGCGGGGAACGAGCCTTTTTAAGGTTGGATTTGAGGTTCCGAAAGTCAAGACATTCTGCGAAATGGTGGAGAGGCTTGCCGTTTTGGTGAAGACTACCGATGCGTTTGAGCTTGCAAGAAGAATTGCGGATGACAGCGGTCTGTATGCCTTCCTTAAGGCGGACAGTTCCATCGAGGGACAGTCCCGTCTTGCCAACGTGGACGAACTTATCAACTCCGTAGCGGTGTTTGTGGAGGAAAGACAGGAGGAGGCCGAGGAGTCCGGAGAAAACCTTTCGGGAGTCGTATTCACTCTGGATGATTTCCTGGAGAATGTGTCGCTTCTTAGCAATGTGGACGTCAGTGAAGATGAGGATACCAACAACAAAGTATCTCTTATGACAGTGCATTCATCCAAAGGACTGGAGTACCCTTATGTGTATATAGCCGGTCTTGAGGAGAACCTGTTCCCGAGCCTTTCCCTTCTGAGCAGCAAGCAGGATATTGAGGAGGAGCGGCGATTGTGTTATGTGGCTGTCACAAGAGCGCAGAAAGCAGTGACCTTGTCTTTTTCAAGTTCCAGAATGCGCAATGGCAAGCATGAGTCCAATTCGCCGTCCCGTTTCATAAAGGAGATAGATCCGGTGTTTATAGAAAACCCGCTTTCTTCCGACGAACTGGATGCCGTGGACGATTCGCCGGCATGGGATGATTTCCGCGGAAGAAGTCAGACTCAAAGCAGATTCCGTTCAAATTACGGCCAGTCGGGGCCGGCCCGGTCTGTCAGCACGTCACC
>HF986328.1:22719-39273 GCA_000432655.1 Bacteroides sp. CAG:1060 | reverse complement strand
GGCTCCTGCCGGAACCAGGCCTCGTGCGGATCTTGATTTTGAAGGGGTCCCTATGACTCAGCTCAAGGTCGGGGAGCGCGTGGAGCATAACAGGTTCGGCGCCGGTACGATATTGACACTGAGCGGAACTGCTCCCGACATGAAGGCCCAGATAAGATTTGACGAGTATGGAGAGAAACTTCTTCTGCTGAAATATGCCAAGTTGAGGCCGATTGAACATTGAAACGGTCGGTATTTCCCGATTATTCCTATATTTGTCAAAATTTATATCTATGAAGAAAAAAGTAGCTGTTCTGACCATGGTCAGAAATGATGATTTCTATCTTCGCAAATGGGTGGAATATTATGGTCGCGAATTCGGCAGGGAGAATCTGTATATTTTCTTTGACGGCCGTGATCAGGATGTACCCGACTTCTGCGAGGGGACACATGCCTCTTTGGAGGACAAAATCCAGGGACAGGTGGTGGATATGGATAAAACCAGGCTGTCATTCCTGTCAGGGAAGGCGAAAGAACTTTTTTCCAACGGATACAATCTGGTCATAGGTGTGGACGCTGATGAATTCGTTGTCGTCGATCCTAAATTGGGAATCGGTCTTGCGGAGTATCTTGACAAGACTGAGATTAAGGATTCGATTTCGGGATTGGGCGTCGATGTGGGACAGAAAATCGGAGAAGAACCGGATATCGACGGGTCACGGACGTTCTTGTCACAGCGTCACTATGCGCGCCTTTCCACCCGTTACACCAAGCCGAGCATAATTGCACGGCCGCTTAGGTGGGGAAGAGGATTCCATCGCGTCAAAGGGCATAATTTCCATATAGCCAAGGACTTGTATCTTTTCCATTTCGGCTATTTCGATATGGAACGCATCAAGGCGCGGTTTGACGACCCTTCCAGAAGGCAGGCCGGATGGACCAAACACCTGAAACGACGTTCGGAGACCATCCGCATGGTCACTACCCGCAAAGTCAGAGAATGGGACAAATGGACAACGATTGCACGGCGAACTCAGACAATCGTCCGTCCGCCGTATGCATGGAACAAGCCTTCAATGTTTGAATCCGTCATTATCGTGAGGATTCCCGAAAGGTTCGATAATATTATATAGACCTGTCCGTAATGGACGTAACGGAATGGGTGCGGCCTATTCGAACAGGAGTTTCTCTATAAACACCTGAATGTCTCCGCTGCGCCCTTCCACTATGTGTTCTCCCTCCGGAGTGATGCAGTGGTAAAGGGTTACCGTCTCTCCGAGGAGAGTCTCCTTGTTGAAGTTGATACTGAGTTCCTTGAGCCTGCGGGTCATTGCGATGTTGTCCGGCAGATGGTCAAGTGCCCATACGGTGTATTTGACATTGTTGGCGTGGTTGTTATAGTCCACATCCGAATATCGAACCGTATGCTCTCCGATAACTTCAAGCGTGCAATCTTTGGGAACTGTAATTTTCGGGGAAGCTTCTTTTATGGCGTGGTCCTCGCTTTGAGGACCGACTGACAGCAGTTCCAATACCTTCTCGTCACGGCTTATGTGCCTTGTCTCTGCATTCATGACTATCCATGAACTGGTAGCGTTGACCGCCGCCCCGTGTCTGTCGCAGAGCTGGTAGTCACGAAGAAAGTAGAGTCCGCTCTGTCCCTTATGCCATGTGGACAAATCCACTTTCTCGTCGAATGCGACATCCCGCTCGAACCTTACGTGCATTCTGGCAAGTACCCAGATGCATCCGAGTTGTGACAGTGCTGTGTCGTTGAAACTGAGAAGCTGTGCTCCCTTGACGGCGAGTTGCTGCGCGAAGTCGAGAAAGGCTTCGCTTCTCATCTTATGGTGAGAGTCTGAACGGTAGCAGGTGATAATATCTTTTTCGCAATATTTTCCCATATCAAAGATAATAAGTCGGGTTGGTGTTGATGTTCGTCCGGATAATTTCGAGCTCCGGAAGGGCGTTTGACAGTATGTCGCAGATGAGATCAATGGTGAATTGCTCGCTCTGGTAGTGCCCGAGTTCCGCAAGCAGGGTTCCTGAATTCTCGAAGTAGTCGTGATAGTGGAACTCTCCGCATACAAAACAGTCCGCATTCGCAGCGATGGCGTCTCTTAAAAGGAAAGCTCCAGCACCGCCGCATACGGCCACTTTTCGTATCATTCTGCCGTCGGGGCGGGAGCAGCGCAGACTCTTTACGCCGAACTTGTCTTTCAGAAGGGCGTAAAATGCTTCATCATTGAGCGGAGATTCAAGCGTGCCGACAAGGCCGGAGCCTGATTTCCCGTCCGGATGGACAGAAAGCCAGAAGAGCCCGCTCAGGTGCAGGATGTCCGCTATACGATGATTGACTCCGCCTGGAGCATTATCCAGACTCGTGTGCGCAGAATAGACGGCAATATCATGAGTAATGGCCTTGACAACGCATCTTTGCTGGTATGTTGAGTCCGCTACTTGCCGCAGAGCTTTGAAAATCAGCGGATGGTGCGATATTATCATATCGGCACCGCGCTCTATGGCTTCATCCACGACATCTTCCGTAATATCCAGACACACAAGGACGGAGTGAATCTCTTTTGGAGAACAGCCGACCTGAAGACCTGAATTGTCAAAATCGTCCTGATAATAAAGAGGCGCTACTGATTCTATTGCTGAGGTTATATCCTTGAGAATCATCTTATTTCATCCATCTGTCAAGCCAGTCGTAGAATGTCCTGTGCCAGTAAAGCGAGTTCTGTGGCTGGATTATCCAGTGGTTCTCCTCAGGGAATATCACGAGCTTTGACGGTACGCCCATCATCTGAGCTGCATTGAAAGCTGCCATGCCCTGCTCGTATGGAATGCGGAAATCCATCATTCCGTGGATGCACAGGATAGGGGTGTGCCATTTGGTGACCATGGATGAAGGTGAGTTTGCGTAGTGCCTTTGTGCCTTCGGTGTGGAAGCGTACGGAGCACCGGCCTGCTGCATGCCTCCGAAGGTGATGCCGTCTCCCTTAGGACCCATCTGGCCTTCCGTGTAAGCATACTCGGTAAGTCCTCCGTTGTCCCAGTTGGCGAACCACATTTCTTCAGTGGTGAACCAGAGCTGCTTCTCGTCGAAGATGCCGGCGTGAGCTATGAAACAGTCATAGAGGTCACCATGCAGTCCTTCAAGCATATAGACGGAATATCCACCGTAGGATGCTCCTACACAGGCAAGCTTGCCAACATACGGCTTGCTCTTGATATAGCGTCCCGCAGCGAGGTAGTCCTGCATGTTGAGGCCGCAGTAGTCTCCTGATATCTGCTCTTTCCATTCCTGACCGAATGCGGTGGTTCCGCGGCGGTTAGGAAGAATCACAACGTATCCCTGCTGTGCCATCAGGCGGTAGCACCATCTGTAGCTCCAGTCCTGTGAGTTGGAACCCTGCGGGCCGCCAAGTACTATTTCGACAGCCGGATAAACCTTATTCTCGTCGAACTCAGGCGGATAGATTACCCAGCACTGCATCTGCTTGTGATCAACTGTCTCCACATGGACACTCTCTTCCTTTATCGGTTTCAGCTGGCTGAGAATGTGCTCGTTCTCCGATGTGAGCTGTCTGTATGTCGTGCCTTCTGCCGTAATGTCCACTTCCACCAGTTCAAGAGGGAACTCGAGACTGTAGTATGAGCAGAGAAGCTTCACGCTCTCTGCGCGCTCGATGACTGCAAACGGAGAGAAGAAATCAAACCACCAGTCTTTTTCGGTTATGCGCTGTATTTCTCCGCTGAGGTCTGCACAGAAGAGTCCCTGGATACCTTCGGAAACGAGAGAATTGAAGAATATTTCATCTCCGTGCCATACAGGACCTGCGACATCGTGGTCGAAACTGATGCTGAGATCGCGGGTGTTGGATACAGCCGTGCCATTGGAAAGGTCTGTATCGCAGACCATAAGCCTCTGCTGGTCAGCCTCGTATCCGTCGCGAGCCATGGATATCCATGCAAGATGCTTTCCGTCTTCGCTCCATACCGGGTCGGTGTCATAACCGCCTCCATTGGTTACCTGAACTGTTTCTCCACTCAGGACATCATATATGTATATGTCGGTGTTGGTGCTGAATGCGTACTGCTTGCCGGTTTTCTTGCGACAGGAATAGGCGATGTGTCTTGAATCCGGCGCCCAGTCAAGCTGCTCGGCTCCGCCGAAAGGTTCTGTAGGGAGTTCGAACCGGTTGCCTTCTCCAAGTATGTCTGTCGAATTGCTCTCTGTGATGAGCTGCTTGCCCAACGGTGCCACGTAGCTGCGTGGGATATCGGTAACCCAATGATCCCAGTGGCGATACATAAGATCTTCGGTGGTGTAGGCCTGGGCCTTGTCCAGAGCAGGGTCGCTGTCGGCCGGTGTCTGAAGGGCGCTGTTTTTGATGGTGCTGATATATATCAGGCTGCTCTGATCAGGGGAGAGCTTGAACTCCGAGATGCCGTTGGCCACGTCACTGAGTTTCTCTCTCTTGCCGAGTTTGTTGCCTTTCAGCGGGGCTTTCCAAATCTGGGCACCCTGAACGAAGAAAATGCTTTTGCCGTCAAGGGACCAGCGCGCGTTGCTTACGCTCTGCGCGTAGCGGGTAAGCTGGACGCGGTGACTGCCGTCGATGTCGCACAGAAACAGATTGCGGCAGCTGCGGTTGTCCTCTATCGAATTGTAAGATACACCATAGAGAATCTTTGTACCGTCAGGTGAAATCTGCGGGTCGGACAGGCGCCCCAATTCCAAAAGCGTCTCCGGAGTCATCACTCCGTCTTCAATTGTAATGTCGGATGGACCGATATATCCGGTCTCGTTATTCTTGGAACATCCCATAATCAATGCGGCGGCCAATGCGCCAACCATAAACTTGTTCATATAATTATATTTCTGTGTTACGAAACAATACTCTGCAAAGATAGGCATTTATACGCAAAAATCATTCCTCTCCGGGGCGGGCGGGTGCTGCCCGCATCCATGAGCCGTGGCGCCTGGCTGTCTCTCGCGGTGGCGCTCGTGGAAATTCTCTGGTCGGAGGGCTTGCTGCGGAAATTTTTCGCTGGCAGACTGGCTTTTATTTCCGCCCACTATCGCCTTCCTCAATATGCGGTTGTCGATCTTGAATCCGGAAGACCGCTTTATAAAATCACGGCTTCTATAGATAATCGGGAACCGGGTATTCCTGTTGATTGTGACGGTGAGACTGCACCAACCGTTTTTTTGTTTGTGACCGTTTGCCTATTCTGACAATGATTCCGAATCGAACAGGGCAAAACTCATCTTGTCTTCCGACCCTGAATCAACCTGGATATACAGACCTTCGCGGGTGACGAAGAAATTGGGGCAAGAAGGTTTGGCCGCGAAATGCAGTGTGTGCTCGGAAATGACATTCATGTTGCCGTCAAGGGTGATAATGCCTACCGGCTTGAAGGATTTGTCTTTTGCCGGAAGGGTGTAAATCCTGTAATACTGATTCGTGTAAGGGTTGTATATTACTTCTTCATAAGAAGGGTTTGACATATACCATGCTATTTCTTTCGGTGAAGAAGGGGTTATTTCGCTTTTCTTCTTGTATGGACGGATTTTGTCTATCAGACGGCTTTTGGCGCTGAATTCCCTGGTCTGCTTCGTGTTAAGGTCCATCACCACGAGGCTTTCCGATGCCCCGAAACTGAGTACGAGCTTATCATTTCCGCCAAGGGTGCTGTAAGGCATCCGGTAGAAGAAACCTCCTCCCCAATTTCCCGAATCATATTCCGAAGGATATTCCACATAGTATTTTGTGTCCTTCCATTCTTCGTCAAGGACAATTACGACAGGTCTTGCTTCTATTCCGGTCCTGTGCTCGGTCGAAAGAAATCCTGTCATGACAGTCTCCTTTCCGTTAGGCACTATCGGATATGCCGTACCTGCGAATGCTGCCGGCATAAGACGCTTTCTGTCGCGAATTAATTCTACCTGGGTGGACCTAATCACTTTGTTGTTGGCCAGGTCGATTTCGAAGAGAAAACATCCCTGGTAATTATAGAGATACAGAGTCTCTCCATAGAAAGAGAATCCGATTATAGACCGGCCGTCGGTCCAGTCGAGAAAACTTACCTGTTTTATTTCGGATCCGGTGTCAATATCGAAAAACCTGATAGTGTCATCGTTTATGCCAAGCATTGCAAGGCATTCCTTTCCGTCATGCCTGACATACTGGATCTGGGGTGTAAGTGGCGGAGTGTTCTCGTCAAGCGTGAGAGAAAGGACTCTGTCCGGTTTCAGTTCTCCTACAGAAGCCGTTGGACCGTTTTTACCGATGGCGTGGTTTCCCCCGCATGCCGTGAGGCAACAGATCGCGGGTAAAACGCATAGCGCAGTTTTCTGGATAGCTTTCATCTTCTTATTCTTTAGGATGAACTATGCAATCTTTTGCTTCATACCAATAAGCATCGACACAATAAATAAACTGTCCGGCGGTCCGGCAGACACCATCGTTTATTTGAGAAGCGTAACTAATGCACCCTTCTGTTACGGTAAGGACCTCTACATCGCTTTCAATACTTTCTGCGGCATTCCGTTCTAGCACATTGGCGGTCACTAATGCTCCTGAGGAGAGTAGACATGCTGCAGTCGCGCTTATGATAGATTTTCTTTTCATGAGATTGGATTAAATGTGGATATGGGATCTCCGGTCATCATATCTATGAAATAGATTCTGCCTCCGTCCTGAATCCCGCACATCTTGTTGTCAGCTCTGCACCTTTATCCTTACGATGACAGTTGAATCTTCGTCAGGATAAATGTCATAAAGGTAATGGCCGCTGCAGTATATTGGCCAGAACTCAATCTCTGTGTCTTTGTATATAACAGGGATACCAGGGTCAAGATTGTTCTCGGAAAAAGCTGTCTTGAAGATAATTTTCCGACTGTCAATGTCCCAGATTTCACGTTGCGGCAGTCTATAGTGGAAACTGACAAAGCCGAAATTCCCGGCAATTTTGATATAATCATCGGTAATGCATCCATCTCCTGCATCAAGTTTTCCTCTGGAATCATGCGGAAGAGTGTATTGTCCTTTGTCCATGAACAGATACGGTTCCACATTATCATATGTTACCCGATAAAGTGTATCTGTCAATAACGTGCAGAAAAAATGCTCGTCGTTGAATTTGCTTATTGTGCCTATGCTGGAGATCGGATTACCTGTAATGTCGCCCTCGCAGACAAACTCGTTCACCTTTTCCTCTCCGCGGAACAAATCGAATCTTTTTCCTGTATAATTCGGGTATATCAGGGCGCTGCCGTCAGTACTGAAGAAAGAATAATCGCTCGTTTCCGGCAAATCCTTTGTATTCAAGTATTCTCCGTCCATGGTATAGAACTGCGCTCTCCTTGTGCTCCAGTCGGAGATGCATACTGTCGAATTCTGGAAAGATACTTTGGTGGCTATCACATATTCCTGCGGACCTCTTCCGCTCCGGTCAAACTCGGACAAAACTTCTCCTGTATCTGCATTTATGAAGAGGATTCTTGTATCATCATATATCCCATACTTCTGGTCGTCAGCATAAAAGAATCTCGGATTCCCGAGCACTATGTCAGTTACTTTAGTAAAGGACACCTCCGAGAGCGCCGAAACCAGTGTTTCAGCGGCCGGAATATCGGATGAGAGTGACTTTGTGAGGTCAAGACGTATGATGCCATCTTTATCGGCATCATTGCAGCCGGTGAGGGTAGCAATGATGAATGATAGAAGTATCGCCTTTTTAATTGTATTTCTTGACGCAGTCATTCCTTTCCGAGATATACGAATCTACACAAAAATACATGGTACCTGACATGCGGCAATGGCCGTCGTTTTTGTCAGGAGCATTGATGCAACCTTCTGCGTTGGCGAGAACCTCCACATCGTTTTCAAGATAACCGGCAGAATTCCGACCAAAAACATTGAGCGCCACTATTGCTCCGGAAGAGAGGATGCAGGCGGCAAGCACGCTGAATACTGTTTTTTTTTCATGGTGTTATGAATTTGATTAAGCTTTTGCCAAAATAGGCGTTTTTAACATAAAAACAAAATTTTCCGGCACTTTTTATCCTATCTGCCTGCCTTCTCTCTCGGTAAAAGCTCTGTCAGGCGTCCATGACGAGAAAACGCGGTCCGGTCCCTGAGGGACACCGGCCGGGAAGAAGTAACGGAATGTTTGCACTGCCATTATGTCAAAGATTGCTGTTTTAAGATAAAATAACTATATTTGCGCGCGATTTTTGTAGTGTGTTTCGTGGCCTGTATCAGAGCGGGTTTCTTGGAGCGGGGGAGAATGCGGCCACAGGGAAAGGAAAATGATTATTTCAGATACCAGTTTAATATTATGACAAAGATTGATTTAAGCAAGTACGGAATCAAAGGGGTTACAGAAATCCTTTACAATCCGACCTACGAAGTCCTCTTCAACGAGGAGACCAAGCCGGGTCTTGAAGGCTATGACAAAGGCCAGGTAACTGAGCTTGGCGCTATCAACGTGATGACCGGTGTTTATACCGGACGTTCTCCTAAGGACAAGTATATCGTTATGGACAAGAACTCCAAGGATACCGTATGGTGGAATACTCCGGAGTACCCTAACGATAACCACGAGCTTTCAGAGAAGGTATGGAAAGACCTCAAGAACATCGCTACCAAGGAGCTTTCAGGAAAGAGACTTTTTGTAGTTGATGGTTTCTGCGGAACTCACAAGGACACCCGCATGAAGGTTCGTTTCATCATGGAGGTGGCTTGGCAGGCACATTTCGTGACCAACATGTTCATCCGTCCGCAGAATCAGGCAGAGTTCGATCAGGAGCCTGACTTCATCGTTTACTGCGCTTCAAAGGCAAGGGTTGAGAATTATGAGGAGCTCGGTCTCCGTTCAGATACCGCAGTTGCTTTCAACGTAACAAGCAAGGAGCAGGTTATCCTCAACACATGGTATGGTGGTGAGATGAAGAAGGGTATGTTCTCTATGATGAACTACTATCTTCCACTTAAGGGCATCGCTTCAATGCACTGCTCTGCAAATACAGATATGAACGGTGAGAATACCGCTATCTTCTTCGGACTTTCCGGAACCGGTAAGACAACTCTTTCTACCGACCCTAAGCGTCTGCTTATCGGTGATGATGAGCACGGTTGGGATGATGAGGGTGTATTCAACTTCGAAGGTGGTTGCTACGCCAAGGTTATCAAGCTTGACAAGGAGTCAGAGCCGGATATCTACAACGCTATCCGTCGTGACGCACTTCTCGAGAACGTAACTGTGGACAAGAACGGAGTAATCGATTTCAACGACAAGAGCGTTACCGAGAATACCCGTGTATCTTACCCTATCTATCACATCAACAAGATTGTACGTCCGTTCTCACAGGGTCCTGCAGCAAAGCAGGTAATCTTCCTTTCTGCTGACGCGTTCGGAGTACTTCCTCCGGTTTCCATCCTTACTCCTGAGCAGACCAAGTACTACTTCCTTTCAGGATTTACTGCTAAGCTCGCCGGTACAGAGCGTGGAATCACCGAGCCTACTCCAACATTCTCCGCTTGCTTCGGACAGGCATTCCTCGAACTTCACCCTACCAAGTATGCTGAGGAACTCGTGAAGAGAATGGAGAAGAGCGGTGCAAAGGCATATCTTGTAAATACCGGTTGGAACGGAACAGGAAAGCGTATCTCTATCCGCGATACCCGTGGAATCATTGACGCTATCCTTGATGGTTCTATCGACAAGGCTCCTACCAAGAACATTCCTTACTTTGACTTCCAGGTTCCTACAGAGCTCAAGGGAGTTGATACCGGAATCCTCGATCCTCGCGACACATACGCAAATGCTGCCGAGTGGGATGAGAAGGCAAAGGATCTTGCAGGACGCTTCATCAAGAACTTCCACAAGTATGAGAACAATGAGGCCGGTAAGGCTCTCGTAGAGGCTGGTCCGAAGCTCTAATAGTCTTTCGCACAGCTGAATATAAGCTTCTTTAGGTGGTTCCCCGACCGTTGTGGCGGGGAACCACTCTTTTTGATTTCTCGTTACTAATAATTATATTTGGAGAAATAAACTTGTATTGAATTATGACAATCATCATTATTGTCGCGATTATCGCGATTGTGGCTCTTTGGTTTATGGGTATCCAGAGAAAGCTGGTTTCATCCGACGAATTGTGCCAGAATTCCATGAGCCAGATCGGCGTACAGCAGCAGAGCCGTTGGGATGCTGTCTCCGCACTTGTAAAACTGACGAAATCATATAACGAGCACGAGTATAACACCCTTGTTGATGTTATAAAGCAGCGTAAGGACATTACGCGTACCAGTGCAGCTGCCGATGCCAATGCTCAGGAGGATGTTCTTGTCGCAGCTGCCGCCAAGATAAGATTTGTGGCGGAGCAGTATCCTGAATTGAAGGCTGATGCTACATACTCCAAGACGATGGACAGCCTCAATAATTATGAGAACCAGGTGCGTATGAGCAGAATGGTGTTCAATGACTCTGTGACGAAGTACAACCGAATCGTACGTCAGTTCCCTGACTCCATCGTGGCAAGTATCTTGAAATTCCCTCTGAGAGAGTACTTGAAGGAAGTGGAATCCAAAAGAGAACTGCCCGAGATTAATATTTAAGCTTGATGCGTCGATTTCTCGCATTTATCGTAGCGGCAATGGCGACAACCTTTGCCGCTACGGCATTTGAGCCGGCCATAAGGGATATTGATATTCTGGTCAGTCTTACTCGGGATGGCAGTGCCGAGATAACCGAGCGCTGGGACGTATGCGTGGCGGATGGGACCGAATGGTATCTGGTCAGATACAATCTCGGAGATATCAGGATAGAAGATTTCTCGGTCAGTGATGAAACAGGGCTTCAGTACGAGAATACGGAGAAATGGGATGTGGACTGGAGCCTGAAGCAGAAGACCGGAAAATGTGGTATTGTGCATACCGGAAAAGGAGATGAACTCTGCTGGGGAGTAGGCTCTTATGGCGATCATGTCTTTACGGTCAGATACAGGATGACCAATGCCGTCAAAAGTCTTGAAGACTATGACATGATTCATCTGCAACTGGTCTCTCCGGAGCTTAGCGCCCGGCCGGAAAATGTCAGGGTCGAGATTTGTGCCGAACCTGTCAGCTTGGATACGGACAATACAAGGGCATGGGGGTTCGGGTTTGTCGGAAATTGCGAATTTGAGGACGGAAAAGTTGTATATCAAAGCGAGGAGCGCTTCCGCTCCAACAGTTCTGTCATAGCGTTGGTGCGGTTTGACAAAGGAATTTTCGATTCCGCAAGCTCTCAGCACCGCACTTTTGAGGATGTCTTTGCCGAAGCTGAGGAAGGCTCTGATT
Source organism: Bacteroides sp. CAG:1060 (assembly GCA_000432655.1). Classification (GTDB taxonomy): domain Bacteria; phylum Bacteroidota; class Bacteroidia; order Bacteroidales; family UBA932; genus Cryptobacteroides. Next base: position 27,940 of record HF986328.1, on the reverse strand, counting down.
ATGAGGATGATGACGATGATGAATTTGCCTTTGTACTGGGCCTTTTCGTATCTTTTGTGCTGGGGGCGGTAATCATCGGGCGTGTGTCAAAAAGAAAACGCAGGCTCAAAATACTTGGCTGCAAGGATGAAGACATAACATGGTGCCGGGATGTTCCCTATGGAGGAGATATTATAGAGTCTGATTTCGTTCTCGGGCGGCTTGGAGAAAATGTGAAAGGTGGGTCTTTGGCTTCCGCACTTATTCTCAGGATGATATATAAAGGAAATCTATCCGTGAGCAAGGATGTCAAAGGAAAGGTGGAGATAATGTTTTCCGAAAAAGCGACGGACGGACTTGACGAGGCGTCTTTGGGACTTTACAACATGATGCTTGAAGCAAGCGGGGCGGACAAGGTGCTTCAGGACAAAGAATTCTCCAAATGGTCAGGAGCTCACGAAAAGCGGGTTCATGACTGGATTAGACTGTGTGACAGACAGGCTCGTGCCCGACTCGCGGCAAATCATTTCGGCCGTCCGGACACATATACAAAGGCGGGACAGCAGCAGGCGCGTAATCTTGTCGGATTTAAAAAGTTTCTTAAGGACTTTACGCTCATCGCTGAACGGGAGACACCTGAGGTGACACTTTGGCAGGAGTATATGGTCTATGGTGCCCTTTATGGAATAGCCGAGAAAGTGGCGTCCCAGCTCAAAGACATTAACCCTAAGTTCCTTGAACAAGTGAACGGGTATGACAATGATACTCTTGGAGATGTGATTCTTCGCACGCGCATGCTTTCGAATGCCATCACCCGCAGTGACGCTTCCTACGCGGCAGCTCAGGCTGCAAGAAGAAGCGGCATGGGCGGAGGAACGTCATTCGGCGGCGGAGGCGGTTTCAGCGGAGGCGGCGCCGGCGGAGGAAGCAGATAGACACGATAATACTAACGATACGATGACTGCCGGTGATACCAATATTCAGTATCTCAGTGGAGTTGGCCCCAAGAGAGCGGCTCTGCTGAAAAGTGAATTGGGTATAGAGACCGTGGAGGACCTTATCAATCTCTATCCTTTCCGCTATGTGGACCGCAACGGCATTACGCCCATCGGAGACATTACGCCGGGTCCGGCGCAGGTGCAGATAAAGGCGCGGGTCGTAAGCAGAACCCTCTACGCTCAGGGCGGAGCTCCGATAGAGCAGGTGGAGAGTTCTCTTAAGACAGGCAAATGCAAGCGTCTGAGTGTCATCGTGGAAGACAACAGCGGACGCATGGAGATGGTGTTCTTCAAAGGTATAAGGTGGAACTGGCAGCGTCTGTCCCCTGGTAGTGTATTCATATTCTTCGGCAAGCCTCAGACATTCGGGAACCGCTTGAATATGGTGCATCCGGAGGTGGATTTGCCTTCAGATTCCGTGAGCGGACAGGTCGATATCACGGGCGCATATCCGAGTACGGAGAAACTCAAGACCTCGGGAATTACCGGAAAGGTCATGTGCCACCTGATGGCAAACGCGCTCAACGAATATCTGCTCGGGTTTGAAGAGACGCTTCCGGAATATGTCATGAAGGACAATAATCTGGTGTCCAGGCAATTCGCCCTGCTCAACATACACTTCCCGAAGAGCAATGAGGCTCTTGTCAGAGCCCAGACAAGGTTGAAATTCGAGGAGCTGTTCCTGCTGCAGTTGTCGCTTCTGAAACAGAAATATATCAAGTCCCGCGCCTCCAAAGGGTTTATGATGTCAAGGGTGGGGGCGGATTTCCATTCCTGCTACAATTCGCTTCCATATTCGCTCACAGGAGCGCAGCAGCGGGTGATAAAGGAAATACGCTCCGATCTGATGAGCGGACGCCAGATGAACCGTCTGCTTCAGGGGGATGTGGGGTCCGGCAAGACCATGGTGGCGGTACTCAGCTGTCTGCTTGCCATCGGAAACGGGTTCCAGACTTGTATTATGGCTCCTACAGAAGTGCTTGCAAGGCAGCATTTTGCCAATGTGAGCAAGTATCTTGCACCTACGGACGTCAGATGTGCCATTCTTACCGGCAACAGTACGGGACGTGAACGCAGGGATATTCATCAGGGACTTGAAGACGGCAGTATAAATATTATTGTCGGGACTCATGCCCTGCTCGAAGACAATGTCGTCTTCAAGAATCTTGGACTCGCAGTGATAGATGAGCAGCACCGTTTTGGTGTGGAGCAGAGGGCGAAACTATGGGGCAAGAATTCGATACCTCCGCATATTCTCGTGATGACGGCGACTCCTATCCCGCGAACACTGGCGATGACATTGTATGGGGATCTGGATGTGTCGGTGATAGATGAGATGCCTCCAGGCCGAAAGCCGGTGAAGACCATGTGTATAGGACAGAGCCGAAAGCGTGCCCTGTTTAAATTCATGAAAGAGGAAATCGCAAAGGGGAGACAGGTGTTTGTGGTCTATCCTCTGATTTTCGAGAGCGATAAAATGGACCTTAGAAATCTGGAAACGGGATATGAGGAAATAGTGAACGCTTTCCCTCTTCCGGATTACAAGGTGGCGATAGTACATGGGCAGCAGACCCCTGAAGAGAAGAATTTCAACATGGCGGCTTTTGTGGCCGGACGGGCCAATATTCTCGTTTCTACAACGGTGATAGAGGTTGGGGTAGATGTGCCAAATGCCTCTGTGATGGTGATTGAGAGCGCACAGCGGTTTGGTCTTAGCCAGCTTCATCAGTTGAGAGGACGTGTGGGGCGCGGCTCCGATGCGGCGTATTGTATCCTGGTAAAGGATGACAAGACGGGGAAAGATGCGCAGGCAAGGCTGGATCTGATGTGTTCTACAGAGGATGGATTTGAACTCTCCGAGCAGGATATGAGAATGCGGGGCCCGGGAGATCTTGAAGGTACGCAGCAGAGCGGACTGCCGATAACATTGAATATAGCTTCTCTTTCAAAAGACGGTATGCTCCTTTCGCAGGCGCGGGATTACGCGCTCAGAGTTCTGGAAAAGGATCCCGAATTGACTTCTGCGGAAAATGTGCGTCTGGAAAGGGAATTGCGAAAAGACAAGCGGCAGATAAAGGACTTCAGTAAGATCAGCTGAGTCCTTCGCTGCATCTGCATAATTAATGAAGGGCGTCCCTTGTGGAGCGCCCTTCCAAATACACAATATTATCTAAAAAATATTCAAACAGTAAGTATAGGCTCTACTTTGTAGGGTAGCCAGGATTCTGGTATGCCTCTTTGGCGGCATCATCCATCTTCATGTTGTCCAGCTGACTCTTAGGAATCGGACGGAGATAATGATACTTCTCAATCTCGCGTGTGTGGGTTACAGGCGTATGGTCTGACTTGTTCGTTCCGCAGACGGTATATTTTCCTGCCCTCTTGTCCCAAGTCTGGGTACGAACCAGATCGAACCAGCGGAAACCGTCACCGTAGTACTCGCGCATGCGCTCGTCCAGAATATAGTCTATGGTGATGGTAGATGGCGTGGCGGCTGTAAGTTCGTTGCTGTAGTCGGCATTCACCTGCTTGTCCCAGTTCACGCTGTAGTTCCACTTGCCGGCACGTGCTCGCAGTACGTTGATGAGTTCGCGTGCGGATTTGCTTCCCGTTGCACCCTTGACTGCAGCTTCGGCGGCAATGAAGTAGAATTCGGAGAATTTGGCTATGTTGAAAGGACGGGCATGGCTGGCGTTCGGCTGTCCGGTACCGGTGGTATTGGTACGGTATGGGCCGAGTTTCCAGATCTTCGGGTACATAAGACGGCTTGAGCCGGTCGGGTTTACCACGAAATAGTCGTAGTTAGGACTTTGGCCGAGCATTGAAATGCCTGAGTCGTAATTATACTCTACTGACGGGTCTTCCTCGGTGAGGAATACCAGGAAAGCCTCGTTCTTGCCGATATGGGCACCGTTTGCACCCACTACATATTCGGCTTTGTTGCCACCGCGCTCCCAGTTGGTAAGGAATACATATACGAATGTTCCATCGTAGCGGGAGTCTTTATTCTTGTCTGTGAAAGTGGCAATGGCTTCATGGGTAGGTGCCATACGTGACCAAGGGCGACCGCAGGTCTGCTGGTCTGTACGGAGAACAGGGTTCATGCTGTTGCCATTGTTGTCTTTTGCTGCCATGCCCGGATAGTTCCAATTGAGCATCCAGCCTGCGAAGTTGTCCGCTCCGCCACCGCTTCCGTAAGTAAGGCTTGCACCGTTGTACTGCTCGGAATTCTCGGTATGGTCGGCGTAGAGCATAATTTCCTTGTTGCGGTCATGTGCACCGTCGCTGATCTCCCAGAAGTGCTCCATAAGTCCGTAAGGACCAGGATTCTCAATGCCAAGCAGAGAGAGGTCGTAAGCCTGCTGGAAATACCATTTGGCGTCGTGTCCGTCAGGATCCGTGCGAGGGCACTCCGGATAAGTGGCGATACCGTTCGGATTCTCCAGCCACCATGCGTATGTAAGATATGCCTTGGCCAGGAACAATCTGGCAACGTTCTTGGTCAGGGTTCCTGTCAGACGAGGTACGTCCGGAAGGTCATTCATCGCGGTCTTGAGATCCGGGAAAATAGCCTTTGTGTACACCTCTGGCACTGTGTTGCGCACCGATTCGCGGATAGCCTTGTTGTTGAAGGCAAGTTCTCCGGCACCAAGGTCGAGCGGAACGCCTCCGAAAGTCTGTACCAATTGGAAGTAGTCGAAAGCGCGGAAGAATCTGGCTTCGGCAATCATTGACTTGTCAAGTCCTACGTTCTCGGCGTTTTCGATAATGCCGCTGGCGGTATTGATATAGGTGAATGCCTGACCCCAAAGGTTCTGGCTGTTGGCATTGTTAGGAAGCAGGGCTTCCGCTCCAGACAGGTCTGCTGATTTGAAGTTGCCGTCGGCACTCGCTCCGTAGGTCGCTTCGTCAGTACCCGTAGTCAGGATATTGTAATAGTATGCGTTGCCATAAAGGTATCGGAGTTGTGCATACAGAGCCGTCAGACCGCCTTCTACACCCATTTGTGTGGTGAAGAAGTCAGGTGTGTATATTGTCTTTGGCTGCTCGTCAAGCACCTTGCTGCAGGAACTGGCCAGGACGGCGATACCGGCGATTCCCAATGCTATTTTTGCTATTTTTTTCATGTTCGAATCCGATTAGAAGGTTAAATTTACACCAAACAGGAAGTTACGCGTATTCGGCGTATTGAATCCCACGTATGAGAGACGTCCCGGACCAGGGCGGCCGGTGGCGGTAGAGCC
>HF986328.1:21411-22695 GCA_000432655.1 Bacteroides sp. CAG:1060 | reverse complement strand
GCCACTGTTGGCATTGGCTTCCGGGTCAAGACCTGTCTCCCGGGTGAAGTCGGAGAAGAGCACGAGGCCAGGATTCTGCAGGGTGACATAGACACGAAGATTGTCAATACCGGCGCGGCGCAGGGCTGGAAGCTTGTGGAAGCGGTAGCCGAGCGTAATCGTGCGAATCTTGAAATATGAGCCGTCGTACTGTGCAAGTACGGATGAATACTTAGGGCAGTCGTTGCTGATCTTGGACCCAGGTCTCGGATAGCGGGCACCGGTATTTGTAGGTGTCCAGTAATCCACGTCAATCTGACCGCGACGTCCGGTGAGCATGTTCAGGTAGGAGTTGCCGCTGTGCAGGGATGACAGCAGGATACCTCCGGCCTGGAAGGAACCGATCACGGAGAGTTCCAGATTCTTCCATGTGACATTGGTATTGAAACCTCCCTGGAAAGTGGCTTCAGCGTTGATAGGCACGAGGTCGCTGCTGCTTATTGCCCGCTTAGGAGTGCCGTCTTCATTGTATTCACCGTGGTATTTGACCTTGATGCCGCCGATAGTCTCTTTCATGCCGTTGATGACCTTGCTTGGCTCGAGGATATCCATATAAGGGTCACCTTCCTGCCAGAGTCCGTCATACTCGTAGTCATAGATACAGTTCAGCGGATAGCCTACAAACCATGCCTGACCTTCATTGCGCTGCGTTCCGTCTGCGAGAGCGACGAGTTTGTTGCGGTTGGCATATATGTTCAGGCCTGCCGTCCATGTCCAGTCTCCTCTGTCAAGGATGGTTCCGTTGAGGGAGAATTCAAGACCACGGTTCTGCGTGGCTCCGATATTGGCTGTGTAGGAACGTACTCCGGAGGTGCTAGGAAGGCCGAGACTCAGGAGAATATCCTTGGTATCCACCATATAATATTCAATGGTGCCGCGGAGACGACCCTGCCAGAATCCGAAGTCGAGACCGAAGTTCCATGTCTGGGAGTATTCCCATCCCAGGTCTTCGTTAGGCAGAGTGGATACATAGTATCCGGTAGCGTATTTTTCGTCGCCAAAGTTGTATGGCATCGTGCTGAGACGACCCAGAGTAGCGTATGCGGCGATAGCCTGATTGGATGTCTCACCGTAGCCCACGCGGAGTTTCAACTCGTCAAGCCAGCTCTTGGTGCTCTCCATGAAGCTTTCGTTGTGGATGTTCCAACCGGCGGAGATAGCTGGATAGGTGTGCCATTTGTGGCCCGGAGCCAGACGGGATGATGCATCGGAACGGATGGCTGCCGAGAGCATATAGCGGTCATC
>HF986328.1:10596-21330 GCA_000432655.1 Bacteroides sp. CAG:1060 | reverse complement strand
CGTTGACGGTGATGTCGGAAGCCACGGCGCTGCCGATGTTGTAGTATTGGAAGAGCTCGTTCGGAATGTTCTTTCCTGACAGGCTCTGGCCGGTGCTGGTGGTCTGCTCTGCAGAGTAAAGCGCTACTGCATTGACGCGATGTTTGCCGAAGGTGCGATCATAAGTGAGTAGGTTCTCGACGGTCCAGTTGAAAGTGTCGTTGAAGTACCATGAAGCACTGTTCGGACTGGTAGCGGAGCCGTTTACACCTACGCCGGTGAATGAACCGCCCTTGGAGTTGCGGTAGTTCAGACCCGCGCTGGCCTTGAAGTTGAGGCCCTCAATCCATGGGAAATAGAACTGGACGTATCCGGTGTTGTAGGTAGCGATGGACTTGGATTCGTTCACATACAGTCCCTGTGCGGTCAGATCTTCTACACGCTCGCGGGTGAAAACATATTGATCGACATCAAGCGGCATGTTGACACGGGTCTTGAGATTGCCCTGCTCATCGTAAGGAACTACGAGCGGAGATTTGGACAGAACCGCATACATATCCACCTGATTACCTGCGTTGGAGGTATGGCTGGTGTTGGTGGTGAAGCCGACCTTGAACCATTTGCCAATCTTCTGATCGACACTGCCGTTCAGCGCGATACGATTGTATCCCTGGGTCGGAACAACAGCCTCGTCGTTGTAATAGGTGACACCGAAGCGATAATTGCCTTTTCGTGTGCCTCCGGTGACATTGAGGTCGTAATTCTGAGTGTATCCTGTGCGGTAGAACAAATCCTGCCAATCGGTAAACTGGTCGTCTGACTCATCAAGCGTGTTCTGGAACATGCCTGCCATCTGACGCATCTGGATGTATTTCTCGCGCGGCATCATAGGATATTTGACAGCTTTCTTCAGGGTGGCGTAGCTGTTGAAAGAGATTTTTGGCTCCTGACCCTCTATACCTTTATATGTGGTGATGATAATGACACCGTTGGCACCACGGGAACCGTAGATGGCTGTGGAAGCGGCGTCTTTTAGGATATCCATGCTCTTGATATCGCTTGGCGATATGTCTGACAGGGAGCCCATAAAAGGCATGCCGTCCAGAACGATAAGCGGATCGTTGGATGCGGAAAGGGAACGCTGTCCACGGATGCGAATCTGCATTGATGCGCCCGGTTTGGAGTTGGTCTGAGTCATCTCTACACCAGCCACGCGTCCTTCAAGAGCGCGGGTTACGTCTCCTGCAGGTACGGCGCGGAGATTGTCTCCGCCCACTGATGTGATGGAACCGGTAATGTCCTGGCGGCGGGCCGTACCGTAACCGATAACTACAGTGCCTTCCAGCTTCTCGGTATCTTCTTCGAGGACGATATCGACTTTAGCCCGGCCCTGAACGGCTACGCGCTGCGGTTTGTAGCCGATACATGATACTTCAAAAATGGCTGTTGGACTTGCCTGAATGGAATAAGTTCCGTCCACACTGGTAACAGCACCTTGGTCGGTGCCTGAAATCATCACGGCTGCGCCGATGACGGTCTCTCCGCTTTGGTCTGTGACCGTGCCGCTGACGTTGATGTTCTGTGCGATTGCAAACAGCGGCATAACAAGGCTTGCGGCCATGACCAGAAGTGTTTTCTTAAGGTTTAATTGCATAATAAGTGTTGTTTATGTGTTTGGACTGTTATCAGTGACCATGTTGCAAAAGTATCATATTTTAATTACGAGCCTGTCAGAGTTGATGCGGATTCTGTCAATTCTGTAACATTTGTTTGTTTAACATGCTGAAAATTATATTTTTGTACCAAATGGAACAAAAATGAAAAAAGTATTCGCGATAATTCTTTTCGCTCTTGTCCTGCTGGGAGGTCTTGTTATGGTGCTGTTGCGAGTCTTCCGGGAGCGCAGACGCCGCGAAGAGCGGAAAAAGGATGCCGAGATGAAAGAACTGCGCCTTGGGCTGTTTACCAACCTTGCTCATGAAATACGTACTCCTCTTACCCTTGTAATGGGTCCGCTGCGTACTCTGCGCGAGGCTGAACAGGATCCCGCACAGAAGGATACTTTCAATCTGATGTATCGCAACTGTCTGCGTATCAACCGTCTGGTGAATCAGCTCATGGATATTCGCAAGATTGACGCCGGACAGATGCAGATGCACTTCCGTAAGACGGATCTCGTCTATTTCGTCAAGGATATTATGCAGTCTTTCCTCCCTTTGGCGGAGAGCAAGCATATCCGTTATGGCATTGACGCCGCTCACGATGAAGAATTTGTCTGGATTGATCAGGGCAATTTTGACAAGATTGTCTATAACATCCTCTCCAATGCTTTCAAGCATACTCCGGATGGGGGAAGCATCCGTCTCAAAATTACGGCACCAAAGCCCAATCGGGGTGAATTAGGCCCGGATATAAGAGGTTTTCTTGAACTCAGCATTTTCAACTCCGGCAGCCGTATCGAGGAGGCCTATATCAGCCGCATTTTTGAAAGATTTATACAGGTGGATCCGCATGACGCCAATACCGGTTCCGGAGTGGGACTGAATCTTACAAAGATGCTGGTGGAGTTGCATCACGGGCTGATAGGTGTCAGAAATGAGGTTGACGGGGTAGTCTTCAGTGTGCTTGTTCCGGAAGGAAAAGAGCATCTGAGTGCGGAAGAACTCTCTGCTACTACGCATCATAAGGACTTGTATGTCAAGGGAAAAGATATAAACTTCGATAGTCACGAGGATGAAACCTTTGCCAAAGGGACATCGGAGAAAGAAAAGATTGTAAGGGTCAGGAAAACGGTTTTTGTAATTGAGGATGATGCTGAAACCCGCGACTATTTTTCTTCTGTGCTTGGCTTGTACTACAATGTGGTGACCTGTGCATCGGCCCAGGAGGCTCTTCCGCGTATTACTGTGATTGTGCCCGACCTGGTGCTTACTGATCTTGTGATGCCGGGCATGACCGGCACGCAGTTGTGCGCCGAAATACGCAGCAATCCGGCTATCAAACACATACCTGTGATTATCCTTACCGGGCAGGATGGGGAACAGGAGGCTCAGGCTGCCAGTGACAGCGGAGCGGATAAATTCCTGTCCAAACCGATTTCTGTAGAACTGCTCCTGAGTAGCATCTCGCAGACCCTTTCTGCGCGCGAGGCAGTCAGAGATAAGTTTGGGGTTGCGATGAATATTGACTGCTCCGGCATTAAGATAGGCTCGACCGACGAAAAACTGATTAGTCGGGTGACTGAAGATATTCAGGCACATCTGGACGACCCGGACTTTGACGTGACCGCCCTTTGCGCGGACGTGGGCATAAGCCGCGTGCATCTCAACCGCAAGCTTAAAGAATTCGGCATGGAGCCGCCAAGCGTTCTTATCCGCAAGTGCAGGATGAAACAGGCTGCCCGGCTGCTCGCCGGTAATAAGGTAAATGTGTCCGAAGTAGCCTACAGAGTCGGATTTTCATCGCATTCATACTTCTCCAGTTCTTTCCGGGAGTTTTTCGGTCTCTCTCCTAAGGAATTTGTGACCAGGCTTCAGGAGAATCCGGACGACGAGAGTCTGCGAAAATTATTTGAATAGGGGGAGGGCCTTTGAAAACGCATCGCGTACCACAGGAGGGGGTTTCGTGTTTTTAAATGAAAAACCCCTCACAGACCATTCTGTAAGGGGTTTTAAGTGCTCCCTTAGGGATTCGAACCCTAGACACCCTGATTAAGAGTCAGGTGCTCTACCAACTGAGCTAAGGAAGCAGTAAGTCAATTTTGTGACCCGTTCGGGGCTCGAACCCGAGACCCCCACATTAAAAGTGTGATGCTCTACCAACTGAGCTAACGAGTCCTCCGTTTTGGGATTGCAAAGGTATGAGTATTTTTTCAGTTATCCAAATTTTTTACGATTTTTTTGAAAATATTTTTGTGCGTATTTTCAAGGATAATGTGTAAGTTTGTCAGATTTTATTTTTACTGAGATTTATGCAAGGAATTTGGACTGTTTTACTACTGATTGTATCCAATGTTTTCATGACGTTTGCATGGTATGGGCATCTGAAACTTCAGGAAATGAAGATTTCAGAGGGTTGGCCACTGATTCTTGTGATTCTGTTCTCGTGGGGCGTGGCCTTCTTTGAGTATTGCGCGCAGGTCCCGGCCAACAGAATAGGCTCGAATATCAATGGAGGACCATTCAGCCTGGTTCAGCTGAAGGTTATTCAGGAGGTAGTGTCCCTGACCGTATTTACCGTTATAATCAATCTGCTTTTCAAAGGGCAAGGATTGCAGTGGAACCACATTGCGGCCTTTGCGTGTCTGGTAGCCGCCGTGTTCTTTGTGTTTATTAAATAATCACGATCTCTGGACAGAGGCGCTGCACAGGGTCTGTCCGCCCGCTTTGGCGATGAACAGATATTCGTCACTGTGATTCTGCTTGAGACCTATGGACAGGTTTTCTCCGCGCCTTATTTCCTTCTTGAAGTTGAGGTCCAGCCTGAACCGGGAGGAACTGTCCACGATATTTTCCGGCAGCATATCGAAAATCATCTCCACATAACGATTGTTGTTGAGATGTCCGTTGAAGTCGCATTCGCTGTACCCGACTTTTCTGCTGTCAGTCGTATCCGGTGCGAAATCCTGTATTCTTCTGGGACCTTCGCACGGGAGCGAGAAGTGTCTTCCGCAGGTATCCAGATCGTCTCCAGGGTATATCGGGCGTCTTGATGCGATGTCAATCATACACCATTCGGTAGTCCCTCGCCCGAGCTCTTTTCCGTTCTCGTCAGTGATCCTGATGCACCGGTAGAACGATATGCCTCCTTTGGATACCGGCCACACTGAGACGAACAGCGGAGAATAAAGTGCCGGCCTTTGGTCGATTTCGAAGGCCGAGCGTATGAGAATCCAGCTTCTGTTTTCCTTTGCCATCACGTCGATTCCAAAGCCTTCCTTGCGGATGTTCTGTCCTATGGCGTTGATGATGTGTCCGCAGAGTGACGGTACTGTAATCCGGCCCTTGAAGTCTATTTCTTCGGGAACCACCGAGTATGCATATATGTTCATAAACTCTTTCATTTTTGGTTTTCTGATGCAAAGTTAGGCTGCGATAGTCTTCGGACGAAGAGATTGGCATCAGAAAGCCTTTTTAGTGATAAAAGTGATTGATTTTCGGATTTTTATATCTATTTTTGGGACGAATAAGGTGTTTTATAAATTTCGTCCCGGCGCTGTTTGGGATAAAAATCTTAAGTATGAACTCGATTTTCCGCTTTCCTAAAAGCTATGCCGCGCACTTGGTGTACGTGTTTCTTCTGCCGCTTTTCTTTATTTTTTTCTGTTTTCTGTACAATCCGTTCGGGATACAGGAGTTCTATCATCTGGCGGGAGGAAAGTCTTTTGCTTTCCATATAGTCCTGCTTACCTGCATACTGATGGGAACTCTCGCCTTGTCGCGACTCGGTCTTTTTCTTCTTTTGCGCAAGCACACCATATTATGGTGGCACTACGCCGTGTGGTGTGTGTCCGAAGTGCTGGTCGCAGCTTGTTTCATGGCGTTGTACACGGCCCTGTTTTTCGGGACGAAGCTCCCGTTCTTCCCCGCTCTTTTCTACTGCGAGGAATATTCGTATCTTGTGCTTATATACCCATATCTGATATTTGTCCTTATCCGCATCGCCATCAATCTTTCCTCCGACCTTTCGTCGAGGGGCGCGGTCAAGGAAGATGAGCTCGTGAAGTTTTATGACGACCACAAGAAACTTCGCATAACCATTGATCCGGAAGCGATATTGTATATAAGTGCGGAGGCCAACTATCTTAAGATTCATTATCTCAACAACGGCGGGGTGAAGGAGTTTCTTTTGCGCAACTCCATGAAAAGCGTCGAGGCTAACAATTCGGCACATTCTTTAGTGAGATGCCACAGGTCATACTTCATAAACCCTCATCAGGTGAGCGTGCTCAGCCGCAGCAAGGACGGGTTTATCTTTGCCGAGTTGAAGCTGAAGTCGCTGGGACCGATTCCGGTGAGCAAGCAGTATTATGACAAACTGTCGGACATGCTTTAGGGTATATGTCTGAAATGACGCCGGGTAGTGGTTTTCGATTTTGATAGTACGACAATTATGATTATATTTGCGAGATTGTAAAAATTTGAATAAATGTCATTTGCTTCAATAATCAGAAAGATGTTCGGGTCCAAGGCTGACCGCGATTACAAGGCGGTGAAGCCTATTCTTGACAAGGTGCTTGCTGTTTATCCTGAGATAGACAGCCTCAGTGACGATGATCTCCGTGCGCATTCGGCTGCACTGAGGCAGAAGGTGAGGGATGTGGAGGCGCCTTTCGAGAAAAGGATTGCCGAGATTAAGGATGAGTTGAACAAGGATATTCCGGTGGAGCAGAAAGAGGCTCTTGCCGGAGAGTCTGACAAACTCGTCAAAGAAGAGGATGATGCTATCGAGAAGTGTCTTGACGAGATTCTTCCGGAGGCCTTTGCGATTGTCAAGTCCACTGCAAGGAGATTTAAGGAGAATAAGGAGATAGTAGTTACTGCTACGGATTTTGACAAGGATTTGTCCGTGTCGCACGATTTTGTGAGAATAGACGGGGACAAGGCCGTGTACTCCAACCATTGGACCGCAGGCGGTAATGAAGTCGTGTGGGATATGGTGCACTACGACGTGCAGATTATCGGTGGTATCGCACTTCATCAGGGGAAAATTGCCGAGATGGCGACAGGTGAAGGAAAGACCCTCGTGGCCACGCTTCCTGTATTCCTGAATGCACTTGCCGGAAAGGGCGTGCATGTGGTTACTGTCAACGATTACCTGTCCAAGCGTGACTCCGAGTGGATGGGTCCTCTGTATATGTTCCATGGTCTTTCCGTGGACTGCATAGACAAGCATGAGCCTAACTCCAAGTCAAGACGCAAGGCATACGAGTGCGACATCACTTTCGGTACCAACAACGAATTCGGTTTCGACTACCTAAGGGACAATATGGTGGTAAGCGAGGAGGACCTCGTGCAGCGTAAGCACCACTATGCTATCGTCGATGAGGTGGACTCCGTGCTTATTGACGATGCTCGTACCCCTCTCATCATCTCCGGACCGGTGTCACGCAACAAGACCGATGAGGCTCAGTTCCTTGAGTACAAGCCTTATGTGGAGAAGCTTTATCAGGCACAGAGAGCCTTTGTCAACCAGACCCTCAATGATGCCAAGAAATCCATTGCTGCGGGAGATGAGGCGGAAGGCGGCAAATTGCTCCTTCGTGCCCACAAGGGACTTCCTAAATACTCCCCGCTTATCAAGTATCTCTCGGAGCCGGGTATAAAGACTCTTCTCCAGAAAGCGGAGAACTATTACATGCAGGACAATGAGCGCGAGATGCCGGTTGTCACGGATCCGTTGTTCTTCGTAATCAACGAGCAACTCAATACCGTGGATATGACCGACAAGGGTCACGATGTGCTGGCTCAGGCCGTGGGCAACGACGATTTCTTCGTCCTTCCTGATGTAGGAAGCCAGACTGCCGAGATTGAGCACTCCGACCTTAGTCCGGAAGAGAAACTGCAGAAGAAGGATGAGTTGAGAATGGACTTCTCCACCAAGAGCGAGCGTGTCCACACCGTCATCCAGCTTCTCAAGGCATATACGATGTTCGAGAAGGATGTCGATTATGTGATAATGGACGGCAAGGTGAAGATTGTGGATGAGTCCACAGGCCGTATCATGGAGGGAAGACGCTGGAGTGACGGACTTCATCAGGCTGTCGAGGCGAAGGAAAATGTGAAGGTGGAAGGCATTACCCAGACATTCGCCACCATCACACTTCAGAATTATTTCAGAATGTATCATAAGCTTGCCGGAATGACCGGAACGGCTGAGACTGAAGCCGGAGAGTTCTGGAGCATATACAAGCTTGACGTGATGGTAATCCCGACCAACCGTCCGGTGATAAGGGATGACCAGCCTGATAGAATCTACAAGACCAAGAAAGCCAAGTTTGCAGCGGTTATCGACAGGATAGAAGAAATCACCAAGGCCGGAAGACCGGTGCTTGTGGGTACTTCCGACGTGGAGACGTCAGAGCTCCTGAGCCGAATGCTGCGCATGCGCGGAATCAAGCATAATGTCCTCAATGCCAAGGAGCACGCCAGGGAGGCGGACATCGTGGCCCAGGCCGGACAGTCATCCACCGTGACCATCGCCACCAACATGGCGGGACGTGGTACCGATATCAAGCTTTCCAAGGAAGTGAAGGATGCCGGCGGACTTGCCATTCTCGGCACAGAGCGTCACGACTCGCGCCGTGTGGACCGTCAGCTCAGAGGTCGTGCCGGCCGTCAGGGAGATCCGGGTTCTTCCACCTTCTATCTTTCGCTCGAGGATGACCTTATGCGTATGTTCGGTGCGGACAACATAGCCAAGATGGTGGACAGGCTCGGCATGGGAGAGAATGATGTTCTCGAGGCCAATATGTTGACCAAGGCTGTGGAGAACGCCCAGAAGAAGAAAGAGGAAATCAACTTCGGCTCGCGTAAGCACCTTCTCGAATATGACGATGTCATGAACTATCAGCGTGAGGCCATCTACTCGCGCAGAAAGAACGCCATCAGCGGAGACAAGATTGAGATAGACCTTAGAAATATGATGATTGACAGCGCTTCCATTTTCGTGGATGCGCATAAGAATCTCAGTTTCGAGGATTTCAATACCGAGCTTATCGCCGAATTCTCCATTGACTGCGGATTCGATGAGGATTTCTACAGCAAGGCCAAGCCTGAAGCCATTCAGGACAAGCTCTGCGAGCAGATGGAAGCCGAATATCGCCGTAGGATGGATGCTCTTGTCACCAAACTCAATCCTATCATCAAGGAAGTGTACGAGAAGCAGGGCAAGATGTATCAGAACATCGCCATACCTGTCTCTGACGGCATCAAGCAGATGACGCTCTCCGTCAATCTGGAGAAAGCGTACAACTCCGACGGAAGGGAGATTGCCAAGACCCTTACCAAGAATATTATCCTGTTCCAGATAGACGAGCATTGGAAGTCTCATCTTAGAGACATGGATGATCTCAAACAGAGCGTACAGACTGCTTCCTATGAGCAGAAAGACCCTGTAGTCGTATATAAACTCGAAGGCTATAATCTCTTCGCATCCATGCTTGAGGATTTGAACAGGGATGTCCTTTCGTTCCTTCTGAAAGTGTTCGTTCCGCTTTCTGACCGTCCTCAGCAGCCGCAGAGACCACAGCAGCCCGATATGAGCCAGATGCGCGCAAGCCGCAATGAGCTGAGCACCAATGGCGCGCAGAACGCCAGGACTCCGGTGAAGGTGGACAAGCAGGTCGGCCGTAACGACCCTTGCCCTTGCGGCAGCGGCAAGAAGTACAAGAACTGCCACGGAAAAGGATTGGTATAATGACATTGAAGTACAAGAATATGCAGAAAACATCAGAACAAGGCGCCGGTATAAATGACGTGACACGCATTTCCAAAGGCGCAACCATCAACGGAGACCTCATATCTTCTTCAGATATAAGGGTGGACGGTGTCATAAATGGAAAAGTACTGTCTGACGGCAAGATTGTAGTAGGGGAGCAGGCCGCTCTTTCCGGCAGTATGTTCTGCACCAATCTCGATTTCTGGGGAAAGATGGAAGGCGATATCTATGTGAAGGATACGCTCTGCATCAAGAGCACCGCAACTGTCAATGGCAATATCCATGTCCATAAGCTTCAGGTGGAGATGGGCGCACAGATTAACGGCACCTGCAAGATGATCTCGGAGCAGGAGTACGATGATCTCGCCTCCAAGGTAAATGTGAAGCGTGTTCAGGCAAAAGAGCTTTAATCATGCTTGCACCCAATGTGAACCTTTCCGGTAAGACGGTCCTTGTGACAGGGGCGGCCGGGTTTATCGGGAGCAATCTTGTAAAGCGTCTTCTCAGCGACATCAGCGACATTACGGTAATCGGAATAGACTCGATTACTGACTATTATGATGTCAATATCAAATATGGCCGGCTTTCCGAAATAGAAGAGTGCTCCCGGAAGACCGGAGGCAAATGGTCTTTCATAAAGGCTTCCATAGCGGACAAGGACGTTGTTGACGCCATTTTTGAGAGTCACCGAATAAGTGTCGTTGTCAATCTGGCGGCTCAGGCCGGAGTCCGGTACAGCATCACCAATCCGGATGCCTATATCGAAAGTAATATCATAGGCTTTTTCAACATACTCGAAGCGTGCCGTCATCACGAAGTGGAGCATTTGGTATATGCTTCATCCTCTTCCGTGTACGGAAGCAACAAGAAAGTGCCTTACAGCACCGATGACAAGGTGGACAATCCGGTTAGCTTGTATGCTGCCACCAAGAAAAGCAATGAGCTTATGGCGCACGCATACAGCAAGTTGTACAATATCCCTTCCACCGGTCTTCGATTCTTTACGGTGTATGGGCCTGCGGGCCGTCCGGATATGGCATATTTCGGGTTTACGGATAAGCTCCGCGCCGGCGAAACTATCAAAATATTCAATTACGGTCACTGCAAACGGGATTTTACCTATATTGACGATATCGTGGAAGGCGTGGTGCGGGTAATGGGCCATGCTCCGGAAAAACAAAATGGAGAAGACGGTCTGCCGATTCCTCCTTATAGGGTATATAATATAGGTAACAGTTCTCCGGAGAATCTTTTGAACTTCGTGACAATCCTTCAGGAAGAGTTGATTGCAGCAGGTGTTCTTCCTGCTGAGTATGA
>HF986328.1:7986-10552 GCA_000432655.1 Bacteroides sp. CAG:1060 | reverse complement strand
GGTCCCGATGCAGCCGGGGGATGTCCCTGTGACGTATGCGGATACCGCTCCGCTCGAAAGGGATTTCGGATTCAGACCATCTACGCCGTTGCGTGACGGACTGAGATCTTTTGCCAGATGGTATGCTTCCTACTATGGAACATATTCTAAATAAAACCTCCTAAGTATCTGACATATTATTATATAAAGCATCTCTCAGGTCAAATTTCCGTCTAAAAGTGGATTTTTGACCTGATTTTGGTGTGTTACATTGTCAGACAACAAAGTAACATCAGGATTCGGTTCGAGACTGTGCTTTTAGTATATTTGCGTCCGCTACCATGAATTTTGACACAAACCAATTTTTACAAAATGAAGAAAATACTATTTCCGATCCTTGCTGTCGCCGTGACTCTTGTGTCCTGCGGCAAATCAAGCTCAAATCAGGCGCTTACCCTGAATGATCTTGAGTATTTCGAGAGGCCTGGAGTAAACGTATTCGTCTATAACAACCTCTTCACCGGAGGTTTCAATGACGAGAAGAACTCCGGTATCGAAATCATTCATCATGGAGTACGTACCGTTCAGGGCGGAGCCATCAGGCTTTCGAATACTCCGGAGCAGTGGGACCTTGTACCTAGTACCCCGTCCCGTGTTGTCAACAGAGATGCCAATTCTATCGATGTTACACTTCGTTATGACGAGTATGACTTCGATACACGACTGGTAGTGACCGGTGAGGGTAAGGCATTCCGTATTGACGTATATCTCGACAAGCCGGTTCCTGCAGTGCTTGAAGGCGAGGCCGGATTCAACCTTGAGTTCCTTCCATCACAGTATTGGAACAAGGCTTATCTGGTGGACGGCAGACCTGAAAGATTCCCGCGCTATGCTGTAAGCGAGACAGTGGCTCGTCCTAACAGTCAGAAAGTAAAGCAGTTCAAGGGCTACCGCACATACGATGACCGTGGCACTGGAGAATTTGTGGATCCGCTTCCTATGAGCACCGGTCACGAGATGCTCTTTGCACCTGAAGACCCTTCCCGCACCGTTAAGATTACCTCAGAAGGCGCTGACCTTAAGCTCTATGACGGAAGAATGATTGCACAGAACGGCTGGTTCGTTCTCCGCAGCATACTTCCTGCCGGCAAGACCGGAAAAGTCTTCAGCTGGCGCGTGGAGCCTAACGCCATTGACGGTTGGGTAAGAGAGCCGAATGTGGGATTCTCTCAGGTAGGATACCTTCCTTCTCAGCCTAAGATTGCTGTTGTCGAGCTCGACAAGCGCGACAAGATGTGTTCAAACGCAAGCGTATATAAGGTGAACGCTGACGGCAGCTCTTCCAAGGCATTCACCGGAAAGGTGTCCATGTGGGGACCTTACTACAAATACAACTATGCCAAGTTTGATTTCTCTGACCTCAGGGAGCCTGGCGTATATTACATCCAGTACGGTGATGTGAAAACCAACAACTTCATCATCGACACCACCGTCTATGACAAGATTACTGACGCTACCACCGATGTGTGGATTCCTATTCACATGAATCACATGCATGTGAAAGAGGGATATCGTGTATGGCATGGCGAGCCTTTCAAGGAGGGATATCTCCAGGCACCGACAAATACCGACCACTTCGACCTTCACGGACAGGGACCTACCACCGATACCAAGTACAAGGCTCTTGAACTTATCCCGGGACTCAATGTCGGCGGATATTTCGACGCAGGTGACTTTGATATCGAGACCGGTGCCAACATCGGCGTAGTACAGAACTTCGTATCTATTTGGGAGCTCTTCAAGCCTATGAGGGATATGACCTTCGTAAGCGAGTCTCAGCGTTATGTGGATCTTCATCGTCCGGACGGAACTCCTGATATTCTTCAGTACATCGAGCACGGAACCCTGAATATCGTAGCCCAGGCTGAGCAGATTGGTCACATGTCACAGTGTCTGTCCAACTCTGTACTCTACAACTACCACCATCTCGGCGACGCTGCTTCCCTTACTGACGGATATCACTACGATCCTTCGCTGAAGCCATACCAGGTATCTGCAGACGGCAAGCGCAGCGGAACCCCGGATGATATGTGGGCATTTACCAGCCGCAACCCTCAGCTTGACCTGCGTGCTTCCACAATGCTTGCTGCAGCGAGCCACGCTCTCAGGGGATACAATGATGACCTTGCAGCCCGTGCACTCAAGCAGTCCAAGAGACTCTTCAAGGAAGCCAACGAACTTATGGCCAAGAATCCTCGTCCTCAGGGAAGAGGCGGTATGGGCGGCAGCAATGCTGCAACCAACCTCCAGCTCTATGTGGCTACAGGAGAGAAGCATTATATCGAGGATTTCGACGCTCAGATCTGGAGCATGCTCGACATGAACGTC
The DNA here is from genome assembly GCA_000432655.1 of Bacteroides sp. CAG:1060. GTDB lineage: Bacteria > Bacteroidota > Bacteroidia > Bacteroidales > UBA932 > Cryptobacteroides. The sequence continues at coordinate 8,185 of HF986328.1, read as the reverse complement.
AATTTCGGTATCTCTACAGCACTTGATGCCATTCCTTATATGAATGACGACTACAAGACAAAGCTTCGTCCTTATGTAGAGAAGTACAAGGAATACATCGACAGTCTTGATGAGGACAACCCTTATGGGGTGCCTATCGGACTTGGCAACTGGGCAGGCAGCGGCAACGTTGTATCTTTCGGTACCACCGTCAGCTTCG
>HF986328.1:0-7972 GCA_000432655.1 Bacteroides sp. CAG:1060 | reverse complement strand
CTCCCCCAGCCAGTATTTCCCTGACATCATCTCCAAGGATTACGCATACAAGGCGATGAACTATCTCTTCGGATGTCATCCATACCACAACTATTCTCTCGTGGCTACCGTAGGTGCTACCAGACCTAAGGCCGTGTTCTATGGCAACAACCGTGCTGACTTCTCGTTCATTCCTGGCAATGTGGCTCCGGGACTTCTCTTCCGCCATCCGGATCACTTCGAGAACTACGATGATTGGCCGTTCCTCTGGGGGCAGAACGAGGGAACAATCGCAGGAAATACAAGTTATGTCATCTTCGGTTCTGCATTCAAGAACCTTGTAAGAGAATAAGGTATTTGTACTTCGCTTTTAAGTCAACGAAGGCTGCCATAGCGTTGGCGGCCTTCGTTGTCTTATTTTTCCGGTGCAGCGCGCCTCTGAATGATGAGCTGCACCCCGTACCGTAGAAGGGTGTTTCTGGTACCGAATTTCCCTTCCGTACCCCAGAAGCCTGTTTTGAGCACGGAGGGCTTCTGAAAATGCGTCGCGTACCACAGGAGGCTGTTTTGCGCACCGAGTGTCCCTTCCGTACCGTAGGAGGCCCTTTCTGGTACCGAATGCTACAAAAGCCAGAAAGGGAAAGGGCATTGCTGACACCGAATTCCTCAAACTGCACCCCGTACCGTCAATTGTATAATTCTTCTTTGAAGAGTTTATTTTTTCGGGTAGAAAGTTCTTTTTCCCGGACATAATGTGTATATTTGCAAGTTGTATTTGAATGCGACAGGCGCAAAACCCTGCCTAAAATAACGAGACGAGAATATGAATGAAAAACTCTTCAGTATTTTAAGGGGGGGGGTAAGATTTAGACTTCTAATAGCCATGGTATTGCTCCTTTGTGGGGGAGTAGCGCTCAAGTCTCAGAGTTATACCGATACATTATCAGTTTATTTCCATCAGGGAAGATCAACATTCGACTCCAATTACAGAGGAAACGGAAAGAGGGCGAATTCATTTGTGCGTTATATCCACGATGTGCTTGTCGGTCACGAGGATGCAACGGTCAAGGGAATCCGTTTCGAGGTAAGTTGCTCTCCGGAAGGAAGCCGAAAGGTCAACGAGCGTCTTGTCGCTGCGCGAGCTGAGGGCATCATGAAATGGATGCGCCCAAGACTGCCCCTTGAGAATATTCCATACACGATAGACACCACCCTCGAGCCATGGACAGAGCTTTTGTCGATGGTAGAATCTGACGAGAATGTACCGTATCGCGAGGAAGTCATAGAGTTGATAAAAGGACTTGTTGAAGGGAGGTCACAGAAGAGTGACCTTGAAGCACTGCGAGGTGGTGAGCCATGGCGCTATATGCTTAACAGGCAGTTTCCGAGCCTTAGACGATTCGAGATGAGTGTGGAGTTGGAAGTGCATCTGCCCGAGCTGGAAATAGACGAGGAAGTGCTGCGAAAGGAATGCGAACGGACCCAGCTCCCGATGACAGTGCCCCTTGAGAGTATGCCGATATTTGATACTGGACTTGTTTCTGTAAGTCCGCTGACGTATAAAGCACCAAAAGACATCTCGGTGTATGTGAAGACCAACGGTATAGCTTTGGGAATGCTGGTCGGGAACGTGTGCGTGGAAGTCAGGCTGCCAGATAGCCCGTGGAGTGTCAATGTGCCGGTGTATTATTCCGGGTTTAACTGGTTCCGGGCTACCACCAAGTTCAGAATGGCGGCATTTCTGCCGGAATTGAGATATAGTTTTGCTGGAGTGGAAGGGTTGTACGCTGGTGTTCATGGCGGCGTGGCGTGGTATAACTTCGCGTTTTCCAGAGATTGGCGAATACAAGATGCCGGAGGTAAAAGTCCGGCCCTTGGAGGAGGAGTGAGTCTGGGTTATCGTATTACACCGTTCAAGAGAGTGCCTGCGCTTGGAGTGGAGTTCAATGCCGGGCTTGGCGTGTACTCGGTTAAATATGATAAGTTCTACAATGAGCCGAACGGTCCGGCAGCCGAGAAAGGCGTCAGCGCGGTGAAATGCATCCCTGATGCACTCGGTGTCTCGCTATATTACCGTTTTGACAATGTGAAAGGAGGCACGCGGCGATGAGAGAGAGAATCTTTAAAGTGAGCGCTCTGATGAGTGTGGTCCTGTTCCTGTGTGGAATGGTAAGTTCGTGCGTGCACGAATGGCCGGATGAGTTGACTCCGGCTGATGTGGACGTGAATCTTGAGTTCAATACAGAGTTCCTGCCGTTCAAGGATGTGGAATATACGAAGAAGACCAAGTCAGACCCATCGGAATATAATATCAGGTACAAGATAGGTGCATACCGGGCCCTGAAGAGTGGCGGGTATGACGTAGTTCCGCTGCGCGAATATACGTTCACTAAGCTGGAAGTCAGCGAACCTGACTACCGAGTGCGCATCGCACTTCCGGAGGGAGAATATATGCTGCGGGCTTGGACGGACTATGTGCTTGACGGCACACAAGATGACTTGTATTATCTGACCGACGACTTCTCAGCGGTGCAGGTACGTGAGCCTTATGAAGGAGACACTGACTTCAAGGATGCCTTCGTGGGCGAATCCCCGGTAAAGTCGGTACGAGTGGGAACGGAAGCCCCTAAAGTGAGCGCGACGATAGAGATGGAGCGTCCTCTGGCGAAGTTCCAGTTCGTAGCAGAAGACTTGTATGACCTTGTGACCAAGGCCATGGAAAAGAACATGAGTGCAAGCGAGTATGCCGACTACAAGAATAGCAGACGCCCACTTGACGGAGAAGGCACAGGGGCGGCGCGCCCGAGTTCTGCGGACTATGACTTCAGCGTAGGCTTGACCGATGCTCTGGATGGCGGCACTAAAGCGCCATGGGACCCGACGAAAGCACCATGCTTCGATCCGGACAGTTATAAAGTGGTATTCTACTATACCTCGTTCCTGCCTACGATGTACAATGTTCTCACACAGAAGCCTATAGATGCCAAGACCGGAATGACTTTCACATCGACCCTGAGCCCACTTAATGAAGAGGAAGCGCTGATAGGGTTTGACTATGTGCTGGTCAACGGGACAGAGTCAAGTGTGAGCGTGCAGGTGGGTCTGTATGATCCGGAGGGAACGATGCTTTCACTGAGCAATCCTGTGACGGTGCCGATAGTTCGTGGGAAAGTGACGACAGTTCGAGGCAAGTTCCTGACTCTGGCTACGGGAAGCGGCATAGGAGTGAGTCCGGGCTTTGATGGAGAATACAATATTGAGTTGAAATAAATATAACAATAAACAACAATGAAACGTTATTTTAAGACTATCACAGCCGTCGTGCTGGCAGCATTGGCGACCGCGGCGTGTCAGAAGGAAAACTTCGGAGACGCAACACCTGCAGGGCAGGAAGTGGATGTCACGCTTGACCTGCTCGCACCACAAATAGGCACTAAGTCCTATGGAGACGGAACCACAGCCAAGACTGTGTATGTCCATGTATACCAGCAGGATGCTGATGGCAACTTGACTTATATTGAGCCTGCGGCAGAGGGCGCAAGCCTCAAGACCCCGTCACAGTCATTGACTCTTAATGGACTGAAGGCAACATACAGCACCCGTCTTGTGACAGGCCAGACCTATACATTTGTGTTCTGGGCACAGGCCGATAAAGCGCCTTATACTTACGATACTGATGCAAAGACCATCACCGTGAACTATGCAAGCGCAAAAGGAAACGATGAGAGCCGTGATGCATTCTATAATGTGCTTCCTAACGTGAAGATAGAGGGAGCCTATACGGCCAGCGTCCAGCTTGCCCGTCCGTTTGCACAGCTTAACTTCGGCGCAGCAGACTACGAGGAGGCTAAAGTTGCCGGACTCACCGTGACAGATGCTACGGTTACACTCACCCACGCTGCCACAAGCCTCAACCTTCTTAAAGGCACCACTACAGGAGATGAGACAGTGACTTTTGCCAGCGCAGCGCTGCCTGCAGATCCAAATGCCATCCTTACAGCAGGAGGAAAGGACTACAAGTACGTGGCCATGGATTATGTGCTTGTGGGCAAGAGCGCAAAGACCCTGTCTGATGTTACACTTACTCTCACTGCCACCGGCACTCAGAGCGCAACTCCTGAGTTCACTTACAGCAACGTGCCTCTCCAGGCCAACTACCGTACCAACATTGTCGGCAATCTCTTCACCAGCCCGGCAGAAGTGCAGATTGAGATTACTCCAGGCTTCGGGACACCGGACAATATCGTCGGAACCCTTTCTTCTGCTAATGAAGCGTTTGCGGCTGGTGTTACGACTGTTACTGTAAATGAAATCACATCCTCCGACCCAGATGTGATTGTACTTCCAAAGACTACCGAAACAGTTACTATCAACCTGCCAGCGGCTCCTGCTGGAAAGTCTATCACCATTAGGTATGCTGATAGTGCAACAGAAAGCGAGAAGCCTCAGACTCTTACAGTGAACGCTACATCGGCAGAAAACCTCATCATTGAGGCCCCAACCACCCATGTGGAACTCAACGGCGTGACCGTCAAAACCGTCACTGCTTCTACCAGCAGCACCACCCTCGTTGTAGGCAAGGATGTGAAGATCGGTACCTTGAAGCTTGAGCAGGGGGCCGCCGAGATCTACGGCAATGTCAGCAAGGTCGTGAAAGGGGAGAATGCCGGAACCGTCACTTGGTACGTAGATGATGCTGCAAATTTTGAAACTGCGCTCAACAATGCGGACAAGGTTGTTTTGACGGCGAATATTGATCTTGTAAAAACTGCATCTCTCAAATCCGGCAAGACTGTTGTTCTTGATGCAAACGGGAAGACCATATACAACACAAGCGATTTGTGGGACAAACCTACAGAAAGAGATAATAATTGGTCTTTGGTGTCTGTCAAGGGCGGTAAACTTACAATCACCGGAAACGGCACCTTTGCTGCCAAAAAGAATGATTGTTACCCTGTTGATGTCCAGGATAAAGAGAGTGCCGTGACCATTGAAAATGGTGTTTTTGTAGGCAACATCCATGCCGTTTATGTTGAATCAGGTGTCGCATATGTCAATGGAGGTAAATACTCTGTACAGCAGAAGTATTCTGTTGAGTCAAAAGCTGACGGGTTTGTCTTGAACTGCTATGATGCCAATCGCGTAAATGGCACTGCCAAGATTCTTGTAAGTGGTGGAGAGTTTGCGAATTTCAATCCGGGCGACTGCTGGGCGGAAGGTGCGCACACGAACTTCGTCGCCGAGGGGTATGCTTCTGTAACCGCAAGTGCTAATCCTTTCACTTATAAGGTTGTGAAGGCTACAAAGGCGGAGGATGCCGCTTCGATTGATGAGCGACTAAACAAGAAGGAGACTGTCGTTGTGGCCCAGAGTTTTGAACTTAACTATGAGACGAAAGTGTCAGCGTATAAATCCGCGACCCTTAAGTTGGAAGGAGGGGTTATAACGACAGATAATTTCCCGGGTAAGAACATAACTGATGCTATTTCTGTTGCGCAAAGCGCCGTTTTGAATATCGAAGGGAATGGGACAATCAATGGACCTGTCAAGAGTGGTAGATCAACTTCTGCATTAGCCGTTAGAGGTAGAGCCAAGTTGAATATATATGGGAATTTGGTGATAGATGGTGGCAGCAGCAGCGCTGGCAATAATGCTATTAAACTTGTTCAAGGTACAGCAAACATTTTTGGAGGCTATTTCCATTCAGGAAATGATGCAGAGGGCAAAGCTAGTGAAGTGATTTACCTTGAGTGCGGGGCATATACAACATACATGTCGACACTGAACATATATGGAGGTGTGTTTGAATGTGATGGTGATGCATCTCATTTGATTAATTGTTATGATGCTGCTTATAGAGTAGGTAATGCTAAGGTGAATATATATGGCGGTACTTTCGTAGGCTTTAATCCTGCGGACAATACTGCCGAAGGTGAACACACGAACTTCGTTGCCGAGGGCTACAAGTCCGTTGAGACTACCTACAACGGCAAGCAGGCTTGGACTGTGGTAGCTGAATAAGCATTGACGTATGAGGAAGCTTTTGTTATCGGTATGGATGGGCATAGTGGTTCTTGCTGCGGGTTGTGGCAGGAACTTGGACCCAACGTGCGGCCAAAAGGAGGTGGACGTCTCGTTTGATATGGACGCTACTCAGTCTGTGACAAAAGCCTATGGGGACGGTATGACTGTCAATACCTTGCACGTGTATGCTTATTTGGTGGATCCCGATACCGGTAGCTTGGCTTATATTGATCCGGCTTCTCACGGTAAGAATTGCCCGTCGCAGACTCTTGGTATGACCGGCGGGAAAGCTTCTTACAGTACGCGGCTCGTTACGGGGCAAAAGTATGTCATTGTGTTCTGGGCTGATTACCGATCTAACGATTATGATTCGCCATATACTTATGACAATGCGACGCATACAATTTCAGTAAAAGACCATAACTATCAAGTCTATGCAGTCCCTGCGAATGATGAGCGGCGCGATGCTTTCTACGCAGTAGAGACCATTGAGGTGAGTGGAGCCATCGGAGGCAGGACGGTGCAGCTGAAGCGTCCGTTTGCTCAGGTCAATATAGGCGTGACAGATCAGGTAATGTCTAATGCTGCATCCAAGGGGATAACTTTTAAGGACTTGTCGGTGACATTCTCAAATGTGGCATCGAAGATTGATCTTGTGACAGGCAAGGTGTATAGGGTTATTTCCGATGGTGACCATGCAGACCATGCCGACTATGTTCCTTTTAAGGCAAGTTCTCTGCCGAATCAGAAATTCGTGGTCGGAGGAGTCGAGTATAATCTTATATCCATGAATTATGTGCTCGTGGATCAGAATGAGGAAGGGACGGTCGCCAGGAATATCAGTCTGCTCAGTGATGGCGGTACATTCAAGCGTCAGTTTAGCAATGTTATCCTTCGTGCGAACCATAAGACGAATATAGTCGGAGATATTATCAGTGGAGAATAAAATAATTAAAACGTCATAATATGAAAAGAATTCTTAAACTTGCAGCTCTGGCAGTGCTTGGAATGCTGACAGCATCATGCGGCAAGAACGCTGCTCCGGAGGAAGGAGTGCCGGTAAGCATCAGCGTGCAGGCACCTCAGATTGGCACGAAGTCAATTTCAGATGGTAAGAGCGTGAATCAGGTGCGCTGCATCGTGTTCCGTGATGGTAAGCTCATTCAGCACAGTGATGTCACCAAGGTTATTCCAATGCTTGGAGGTACAGCCACTTACGAGACTCGCCTCATTTCAGGCCAGACCTATAAGATAGTCTTCTGGGCTGAGGTGAAGGACAATGCCTACTATAGTGTGGACTATCAGAATGCGACCGTGACAGTGACCTATGGAGCAGGTAATGAAGAGAAGCGAGATGCATTCTACAATGTAATCGAGTACACCGTAACAGATGGACAGGCAGCGCAGACAGTGACGCTGAAGCGTCCGTTTGCTCAGCTCAACTATGGACTCAGTGCCGCAGACAAGGCACTTGCAGATGCAGTAAGCCCTATCGCGAAGGCGTCTGTGAAACTTGATGATGTGGTGTACACGAAGCTCAACCTCTTCGATGGGAGTGTGTCAGCGCCGCTGTCAAGCGTGACATTCACTTCGGCGCCTATTCTTGCAGAGCCTCTTACTGTAAAGGCTGAAGGAGCGAGTGCGCCGGTGGAATACACCTATCTGTCAATGAACTATATCCTTGTCAATCAGGATGTTGTTCCGAATACTACTCTGACATTGTATGGTGCCGATGATGCTGTAGTGGCAACGGTCCCGGTGAGCCAGGTGCCGCTGAAGCGGAACTACCGCACCAATATCGTGGGTAATCTTATCTCGTCCCCGGCTACCATCAACATCGTGGTGGATCCTGCGTACGAGGTCCCGGAGAACAACATCAGCAAGTAACGAAGATAGACAGTCCCTCGCAGAGGAACTTATATATCGGCGCTATGAAGTGGGGGTGGCTAAAGAGTCTTGATAGACTTAG
>HF986327.1:30436-50083 GCA_000432655.1 Bacteroides sp. CAG:1060 | reverse complement strand
GCAAATTTCAATAAAACTTATACCTTTGAATCAAAACCATGAAAACACTACCACCACATAAAGACAAGACACATGGACAGAAAACAAATAATTCTATCAACAGTATTAGCCATTATCCTATTTACCTTTCTTTCGTGCGAGAGGGTGATGATTCTTGATGCCAACGAAAAGCCGGTAGTAGTGGTTGATTGCATGATTTCCAACGAACCCACCCAAATACTAAAACTATCCTTTTCCAAAGGCGCATCTAAAGACACATACGAAAAAGTCAAGGATGCGGAAGCTAAACTTATTGAATGCGGAGAGAATCAAAGCAAAGAATACCTTTTTCGAAAAGAAGCCGACGGAGTTTGGATACTGGACCATGCCGCTCAAGAGGGACAAACATATCGGTTGGAAATCAATGTCCCGGGCTATGAGCAAATCTCTTCCGAACCTCAGACGATTATACCGCTGACTGTTGCAGCTAACAGGGAGGACTGTAGGGAGCATTCTCTTATACAAGAGCACTATCACAAATACGATTACTCTCCAATATACTATTCCGCAAACAGAGATGATGAGTCTTTTCACCTGTTTATATGTGCAAAATACTATGATGCTCAGTCATGCGAAAAAAAAATCGAAGACTATATTTGCGTTGATCAGCCTACAGATGACTCATATATTACAAATCTTGAATATGATCTTAAGATATACCCTACCCTGATTGGACACTTCCTGCACAACAAGTATGCATCCATATTGATACCTGCCATTATTCCAGAAACAAAAGTTTTTTTTCATATAGGCGGACCGTTCCGTGGAGAATACCATTACTCCTTTGACCCCAATGATGAACACTTGATATATAATTACGGTGTAATGGAAAATCCCGGGCAGACAGAAGGATATATCGAGTTTTCAAGACTCAATAAAGAAACGGAAAACTTTTATTTCACTATTTTAAAAGACTATCTTGATATAAAAGAGTCATCGGATATAAGTTCCATCTATTTAAGGAACAACCTATATACAAATATAAAGGGAGCTGTCGGATATTTCGGCTGTAAAACCGTTAAGAAGTTAATGTGGTCGTCTGATCCCATGGGCGAAGATCCCATTTATTACGACCCCAAAGATCCCGTATAATCATTACTTATCCACTCCGTCTTTATGAAAATCAATTTATTCACCATATTACTCCTGCTTTCAACAATAAGTTCGTATGGGCAGATGCCTAAAGATACAACCAAAGCGGCATGGCACGACACTATCCCTGAAGCTACCAAAACATATTATAGAACAACCATTCGCGAGATAGGGAAACTGAATTCCAACATACAAGAAGTTCGCACCATAGTCAGCCCTCTTGGAGAAGGGGACCCCATTAAGTGGGCCCAAACGCTACCCGGTGTAACCACCGGCGCAGATGGATCCGCAACAATGTATGTACGAGGCGGCAACACAAGCAACAATCTTATTTCCCTCGACGGAATCCCTCTATATGGCTACACCCACATCTTGGGACTAACTACAGTAGTTCCCCAATCCGTGCTTTCCTCAGTCACTTTACTCAAAGGAGGATTTGAAGGTCGCGATGGAAATTTCTCTGCATCTCATTTGAAAATGCAAACAAAGACTCCGCAGCAAGGTTTCAAAGCAGCGGCTTCTGTCAATACCTTTCTTGCAGAAGTTTACGCCGAGGGTGGTTTTGGCAAGTGGGGCGCACTCGTTTCGGCCAGAGTATCGCCTCTCGGACTTGAATATAAAGCTGTTAAAGGTATTCTTCCATCTTTTCTACAAAATATCAACAATTTTAAAGCGGGCGTAGGTGATACTTACGGGAAAATACGATATAGTTTTACAGACAAGATTTACCTTGAACTTTCCGGTCTGCTCAGCGTTGATAACTACATTATGTCGTTAAGCAAGGACTCTTATGAAAACTTCGGTTGGAAAAATTCAGTCGCATCCCTCCTATTCCACGCAAATGGCAGGCAGTCTACAAGTACAGTACAAATATATTTTGACAACTATTCCAATTATCAGCGACAAGATAAACTTTTCAGGGGAGAAATGAACCACTTGAACCTGACCTCGACCCTTGAAGAAATCACATTCAAAGCCGACAGAGAAGATTGGTTCGGGAAGAAACAATGGTTCGGACTGAGTTATGGAGGAAGTGTTAAGTTCCAGACGTTTTCTCCCGGACAAATGGACAATCAAGATAAAAAAGAGACAAACACGACACTCTCTTCCCTATTCATTCAAAGCAATACAAATATTCCGGACATCCTGAAAATCAGGCTTTTCGCAAGAAGAACAATCTACGGACTCAGAGGCATTGGCGTCCAACTATACAACAATAAAAACAACGAATATGGCGCCTGGGTACAAATCCCAATAGGGGGGGCACCTGAATATTGAAGCCACATATGACGAGACATATCAATACTTCCACAGTTTGGAAGGCCTTCCTACAGGATGGTCACTTGATATTCTCGTACCATCATATACGAACATCAAGCCGGAAAGGACACAACAGGTATCCGCCGGCTTATCGGCAAATATTTCCAAACACAACTTCACGGCGACATATTTCACCAAAAACCAGAACAACATTCCGTTCTATAAATATTCTCAGAGTTTGTTTTCAGATGCCTTGGCAAAATGGGAACGATATGTTGAATGGGGCTATGGCAAGTCGTATGGCGGAGAGTTTATGTACGAATATGATGGCAAGGATTTCTATGCCAGAATGGCATATACACTATCCAAAACCACCCGTTTTGGCTATCCGAGCATCAATGACGGGAAAGAATTCCATCCTAAATTTGACAGGACGCATATCCTGACAGCATTTTTACAATGGAAAGGCATAACTGCGGCAGTAACTTTCCAAAGCGGCAATTGGGAAAATGGAGCACCGGATTCATACATAATGGACAACTATCCTACCGGCTCATTTACAGGAGAGTATTTCTTTGGATATAATCACTATAGGATGCCGATGATATTCAGAATAGACCTTGGATGGAACAAAATCATAAAAAGCGGGCGACTGACACACGACATTAGAGTCGGGGTCTGCAATGTCACCAACCATTTCAATCCGTTCATGCTCTACTACGATGCAGACATAGAGCAGTTCAAGGCTCTTTCTCTATTGCCTATATTGCCCAACTTCAGTTACAAAGCCGGTTTCTGACGCTTTTACATACGGGCAACTGCTTTCGGACCGATATTTTACTATATTTGTAAGTATGAAGAAGTTTATCACTATCGTACTTACCTGCATATTATGCAGCGCAACGGCATTTGCAGACAGAAACGAGGACATCATAAAGAGAATTGTTCCCAAGCCACGGCAAACGGAACAAATGAAGGGTAGTTTTAAAATCAAAGGCGCCGCGTTTCGATGCGACCCTGCCTTGGATGCTGCAAGCATAGACTGTCTCAAAAGATTTTCTGCAAGAGTTTCTCTCGTAAGCGGCAAGTCCTGTCCGTTTTCTTCTACCGGAGGCCTCGCATCAACCATAGCCGACGGCTCAGCCAAAGGCATCATCTTTATCAAGGACGGCTCGATGCACGATGAAGAATACAGAATAGAAATTACTCCCAAGTATTGTGTGGTAAGGACATCGGGATTCAATGGAACCAAAAATGCCGTAGCCACACTGATGCAGATGCTGCCTGAATCCGTGTATTCCATCGGCAACGGCTCCAACGACAAATGGACTCTGCCGGCATGCATAATTGCTGACAAACCGGGCCGGCAGGAAAGAGCCTTATTGGCAGATTGCGCAGGGCGATTCCGGAGCATAGAAGAATTGAAAGCTATTGTGGACATCGCCGTGAAATATAAATTCAGCACCGTAAAGTTGATTCTCAGCTCCGACGACAGATGGAGATTCAAAGGAGAAACGTCTTCCCCGTTCGCTCAAGTCAGCATCTATTATGACGGCGGCAACGAAAAAGGGATTTATCTGCCAACGGAGGTCAGCGACCTGAAAAAATACGCGGACAGAAATGGAATAACACTTGTGCCCGAGCTGATAATCCCTTCCAAAATCCTTGACTACATGGAACTTACCGGTATCCCGGACAATTACCTTGATGAAATTGGTCAGACATTCGGGTGCCTTCCAGTAATAGTTAATTCGGAAGAAGGAAAGAGCGATATCAAAAATATGAACATACTCGAACTGGCAGAGAAAGTCTGGAAATAAAAATATTCACTAACATGTACGATTTAGCAATTATCGGTGGCGGTCCGGCAGGATACGTAGCCGCAGAAAGGGCAGGAGCCGCCGGATTAAGCGTAGTGCTTTTCGAAAAGAACTCGCTTGGCGGTGTGTGCCTCAACGAAGGTTGTATCCCTACAAAAACGCTGCTCTACAGCGCGAAGGTGTACAATTATGCACTGCATGGAGACAAATACGGAATCGATGTGGAAGGAGCCGCCGCCAATTTCCCTGAAATAATGGCCCGCAAGAATAAGGTCGTAAAGAAACTGGTGGCCGGCGTAAAAGCTGCAATGAAAGCAGTCGGGGTTGAAGTCCGAAACGAGCAGGCACTCATTTCCGGCGAAAGCGACGGACATTTCCTCATACACAGCGAATCCGGAGATCTTGAGTGTCGTAAATTGCTGATCTGTACCGGGTCCAGGGCAATGGTTCCGCCTATACCGGGACTTTCCGAAGCAGGAGACAGAATATTGACAAACAAGGAAATTCTTGACTTGGGAAACAGACCGGACAGCCTTGTCATAATCGGGGGCGGGGTGATAGGCATGGAGTTCGCTTCTTTCTTCAATACGCTGGGCACAAAAGTCACCGTCATCGAGATGCTGCCTAAAATTCTCGGTCCGATGGACTCAGAACTCAGTGAAATGCTGCTCAAGACATACGCCAAAAAAGGCATTGATTTCAAACTTGGCTGCAAGGTTGCAGGAATTGAAGGAGGCACAGTGATTTACACGGATCCCGACGGGAACGAATACAGGGCGGAAGGAGAGAAAATCCTCGTAAGCGTCGGAAGACGCGCGGTTCTGGACGGATTCGGACTTGAGAACCTGTCCGTAGAAACGGACCGGGGCATTAAAGTCAACGAACGCATGGAAACATCTGTACCCGGTGTATATGCGGCAGGAGACGTCACAGGATTCTCAATGTTGGCGCATACCGCTTCCAGGGAAGGAGAAGTTGCAGTAAACAACATTCTGGGGAAAGATGACAGGATGAGCTACCGGGCTATCCCTGGAATCGTCTATACAAATCCTGAGGTTGCAGGTGTCGGCATCACCGAAGAACAGGCAGCCGCCAAAGGCGGATTCATAGTAAAGAAATTGCCTATGAGTTATTCCGGAAGGTTTGTGGCCGAAAATGAAAGGGAGAATGGCCTCTGCAAAATAATAGCTGAGGAGAAGACCGGGAAAGTGGTCGGTATGCACTTTATCGGCAATCCTTGCTCTGAAATCATTCAGAGCGCATGCATCGCCATCGAAAACGAGATGACGGTAGAACAGATCCAAAAGGTGGTTTTCCCTCATCCTACCGTATCAGAAATTATCAAAGAAACAGCATTTACCTTTTAAAACAGGCTGGTTATGAAAAAAGTATTGTTGGCTATAGCGTTTATAGCAGCACTGGCACCATGTGCAAAAAGCGCCTCAGAAGAGGCGAGACTCCTTCGTTTCCCTACTGTCGGAGGAGACAAGATTGTTTTCTCTTACGCAGGAGACCTCTACAGTGTGGGCATTGACGGCGGACAGGCGGTAAAACTCACTTCCCACATAGGATATGAGTGCTTCCCGAAAATATCCCCGGACGGAAAGACCATCGCATTCACCGGACAGTATGACGGCAACACCGAAGTTTATTCCATTCCTATTGACGGAGGAGAGCCGCAGCGGCTCACATATTCCGCCCTGGTATCCAGAGATCAGGTTGGAGAGCGTATGGGACCCAACAATATCGTAATGGGATGGACCCCGGACGGAAAGCAGATTATCTACCGCAGCAAGCAGTACAATTTCAGCGGCCTGCGCGGGCGTATCTGCAAAGTGTCCTCAGAAGGAGGACTTCCGGAAATCATCCCTGCAAGTGAGGGCGGATTCTGCTCATATTCTCCGGACGGAAAGAAACTTGCCATGAACAGAATGTTCCGCGAATTCCGCACATGGAAGTATTACCGGGGAGGACAGGCCGATGATATATGGATCAACACCGTAGGCACCAACAAACTTGAGAAAATCACGGACAATGATGCCCAGGACATCTTCCCGATGTGGATAGGCAAAGAGGTTTACTATCTCTCGGACCGCGACAGGATAATGAACCTTTTCGTATATGACACTGTCACCAAACAGACCCGCAAGGTCACCGATTTCACCGAATATGACTGCAAATTCCCGTCTTTCTCCAAAGACTATATCGTATTCGAGAACGGTGGCTACATATACAGATATGATGTCAAAAAAGGTGGCGAACCGGTAAAAATCCAAATCTCTCTCCGCTCCGACGACATCTACAGCCGTCCGGAATTCAGAACAGGGATCACCGGCAGCATAGCTTCATCGGACATCGCTCCGGACGGAAGCCGTATTCTCATTGAAATGAGAGGCGATATCTTCTCCCTCCCTGCAGAAAACGGCCCTGTGTATAATCTGACACGTTCTCCGGAGTCCCACGAAAGGTCCGTATCATGGAGTCCGGATGGAAGCACCATCGCATGGCTTTCTGACAAAAGTGGTGAATATCAGGTATATACTGCTCCTTACGACAATTTTGATGCGGCCAGATGCCTGACCAACTTCAAGAGCGGATATCCTGGCGGACTTATGTGGAGTCCCGACAGCAAGACGCTTTATTTCACTACAGACACAAGAGAACTCTACCGGCTTGACGCCGCCTCCGGCAAACTTGATATGCTTCTTCGTGGAGATGTCAGCGGCATCCGTAGTTTTACCATAATACCTGACGGCTCCTGGGCGGCATATACCACATCTCTTGACAACAGAACCAGCGCCGTGTTCCTCTACGACCTCAAGGCCAACAAGAGTTATCAAGTAACGGACCGCTGGTACGATGCATCGAATCCCGTATTCTCCAACGACGGCAAATATCTGTTTTTCAGCGCAGCGACAGAGTATCAGTCCAACTATTCCCACGTGGAATGGAACGCCTCCTACAGCGTAGGGAACAAACTCTTCGTCCTCCCACTCGCGTCAGATACGCCAAATCCCGCAGCCATTAAATCAGACGAGTACTCTCCAAAAGAAAACGGGGACACCACAAGCAAGGATAAAGAGAAGAAAATCACCGAAACAAAGGTTGACGTCAAGGATATGGCCATGCGCATCACAATGCTTCCTTTGAGTGGAGAAAGGGGCTCGATGAGCGCCGTTGCCGCCGTGGATGACAATCTCTATTTCAGGTCTTCAAAAGGAATGCGCAAGCTCAACCTCAAGACCATGCAGGTGGATGACAGTCCTATGCCGGCATTTATGGCAGCAACGCCGGACTATAAGAAAGTTCTCGTGCGCACAGGCGGTCATTTCAAGGTTATCAATTTCGGTGCGGCACCGGGAAAGGGACCTTCCGTTCCGGATGACGACCTCTATATGACCATTGACCACAAGGCCGAATGGAAACAGATATTCGATGAGAGCTGGCGTATCACCAGAGATGGCTTCTATGTTGAAAACATGCACGGAGCGGATTGGAACCATGTATATGAGAAGTATGCCCAGATGCTCCCATATGTCAACCATAGGGATGACCTTACATACCTTATCGGAGAGATGCTTGGAGAGTTGAATGTGGGACATGCCTACATCACATCCGGAGAGAGACCGGAGATACCTCGTATTGCCACGGGTCTTCTCGGAGCACGTTACTCCAAGGATAGCCGGACAGGCGCATTCAAGATAGAGAAGATTTTCAACGGTGCCACCTGGGACAAGAATCTCCGCTCCCCTCTCACGGAGCCTGGAACAGATGTAAAGGTAGGAGATTATCTTACTGAAATAGATGGCATTCCGGCATCCGGACTCAAAGATCCGGGCGAAGCGCTGGTCGGCCGCGCCAATAGAGTGGTGGCGCTGAAAGTAGCTTCTTCAGCTTCCGGGAAAAATGAGCGCACAGTCTATGTCAGAACTATCGCCGATGAGTCCAAACTCGCATACTATGAGTGGGTTCAGCGCAATATCGATATAGTGGACAAGCTTTCTGGCGGAGAGATTGGATACATTCATATTCCTGATATGAGCAGCGAGGGACTGGACATGTTCACCAAGATGTACTACAAGCAGCTCGACAAGAAAGCGCTTATCATCGATGATCGTATGAACGGAGGCGGAAATGTCTCTCCTATGATTCTCGAAAGGCTGCAGAGGGAAGTCTACCGCATCAGCATGTACCGTAACGGAGCCAACGAGCCGGTCCCTAACGAAGCCTTCTACGGTCCTAAGGTCTGCCTGATAGACAAGTATTCTTCTTCAGACGGAGACTTGTTCCCTTATGGCTTCCGCAAGCTTGGTCTTGGCAAACTCATCGGAACACGCTCGTGGGGTGGAATAGTAGGCATAAGCGGCTCCAAGAATTTCGTGGACGGCCAAGATATGCGCACTCCGTTCTTTACATCATATTCCACTGAAGGGGAATGGATAATTGAAGGCCATGGAGTGGATCCGGACATCGTTGTGGATATCAACCCATTCGATGACTACAATGGCAAGGACGCCCAGTTGGAAAAGGCCGTTGAGGTACTTAAGGCCGAACTCAAGAACTTCAAACCGCTCCCTCCAACCCCGGCGGATCCGGTAAAGAACTGATACTGACGCTCCGTCAAGGGGCAGGATAAACAGAATTGAGGCGGACCATAGCGCGGCCCGCCTCAATTTGTAATATGATAAAGACTATTTACTTTATGGTCAGCACGACTTTCTTCAAATCCTTATCAGCAGATGATGAGCCGTAAAGGAGTTCGTAACGACCGGCTTTCTGTACAAGGTCGTCCGCCTTGTCATCATAATATGAGAATGCGTCCGGTGTAAGGGTTACGGATACGGTTGTCTTTCCGCCGGAAGGAAGGCTGATCCTCTTGAATCCCTTGAGGGACTTAAGCGGAGCCTCGGCGTCACCAAGCCTGCGAACATATACCTGCACTACCTCATCAGCCGACATCTTTCCCTTATTGGAAACCGGGATACTGATAGTCACGTCTGTTCCAAGACCGACAGTCTTCTCTGATAAAGAAGCCTTACCGTACTGGAAATCACCGTAGCTGAGACCATATCCGAATGGATACAGAGGCTCGCCCTTGAAATACCTGTATGTCCTTCCATCCATGTCATAGTCAAGGAAATCCGGGAGCTGAGAGGTGGACTTGTAGAATGTAACAGGGAGTTTTCCTGAAGGAGATACCTTTCCGCTTACAATATCACCGACAGCAGTTCCGCCGGCCTGTCCGCCATACCATGCACATACGAGAGCATCGTAATCCTTCTCGTTGGCTTCAAGAGCCACCGCACTGCCGGAGCAGAGTACGAATACGACTGGTTTTCCGGTAGAATGAAGAGCTTTGAGCACTTTACCCTGCACCTCAGGAAGTTCGATACGCTCTCTGTCTCCTCCTCTGAATCCGTCTACCTGCACCCTCATCTCTTCTCCCTCAACAAATGGAGAAAGTCCTCCCACGAAGAATATGACATCCGCATCCGCCGAACGTTTGGCAAGAGCGGCAAGTGCCTCCGGAGTATAATTGTCTGAAGACATTGGCTTTGCAGCATCTATTTCCGCCTGCTGCTTCTTGCGAAGAGCTGCCGCTTCCTCCTCGGAAAGACCCATGAACACCTCTGTGTTAAGACCTCTTACCGCACGCGGGTCCACAAACACAAATCCTTCCACAAGGTCACAACCACGTTCGTAACTTACCTCTGCATCAGGATATGCGGCCTTGATACCGTCAAGGATTGTCACCACAGAAGAAGGAATACCGTTGTAGTTGCCGAGCATCATCTTCTCGTCATCGGCATTAGGACCGACAACAGCGATGCGCTTTACTTTGGACGGAACGACAGGCAACACACCGTCATTCTTAAGCAGTACCACAGACTCACGGGCTACCTTGAGGGCGTGATCCTTGTGTTCCTGGCAGTCCACATTAGAATAAGGAATACCGCTCCAAGGGACTCTTGACACAGGATCAAAAATTCCAAGCTCAAAGAAACCGTTAAGTATTCTTCTCAGGGAAACATCCAGGTCAGCTTCGGAAATAAGTCCATCCTGGTACGCATCAATCAGGGCCACATACGAACTTCCGCACTCTATGTCAGTACCTTTCTTGACAGCATCTGCAGATGCAATTGCAGGTGTAGCATGCGTGCCGTGGTGGGTCTTGATAAAAAAGTCATTGATGGCACCGCAGTCAGAGACTACAAGTCCGTCATACTGCCATCTGCCGCGCAACACGTCATTGAGAAGGAAATTGCTTGCGCAGCATGGATCTCCGGCGTAGCTGTTGTATGCACCCATGAACTCGCGGACGTTCGCATCCACTGCAAGTGTCTTGAACGCAGGAAGATAGGTTTCCCAAAGATCACGCGCTGACACTGTCACATCAAAGCTGTGTCTGTTCCATTCCGGTCCGCTGTGAACGGCAAAATGCTTTGCACAGGCATGTGTCTTATAATAGTTAGGGTCGTCTCCCTGCAGACCGTTAACGGTAGCAGCTCCCATCACGGAAGTAAGGTATGGATCTTCTCCATAGGTCTCCTGACCACGTCCCCAACGAGGATCCCTGAAAATATTGATATTCGGAGTCCAGAACGTAAGTCCATAATATTTCTTGTGTTCGTTCTTGCGGATGGCATCATAATACTTGGCCCTGGCCTCGTCAGATACATAGGTAAATGTCTGAAGATGCATATCCGGATCAAATGTAGCGGCCATTCCGATAGCCTGCGGATACACTGTGGCAAGTCCTGCACGGGCAACCCCGTGAAGCGCTTCATTCCACCAGTCATAATCAGGTATTCCAAGACGCGGAACTCCCTTTGAACTGTTCATCATAAGACCGAGTTTCTCGTGAAGCGTAAGCCTTGAAAGAAGATCTTCAACACGCTCTGCACGTGGACGGTCCGGATCAAGGTACGGAATCTTTTCCTGCGCCACGGCAGAGATTCCCCAGCACAGCAGCGCAGCTGCGGCGAGTACAGATATTTTTCTACTGTTCATTGAATAATGTTATTTGAATAGTGGTTCAACAAATATAATGATTTTTACTCTTCATATAAAAGAGGTCGCCTTCCTCCACCGTTTTGTCCACCTTTAAAGGCGATTTGTCTTCGTATGTGCAACGGACCGGCAATACGGTGTAACAAGTCACGCTTCGAGACGGAGCAATTGGTCCGCTCCCGCCATCACGGCTTCACGGTGCGACACAAAAATCACGGTAAGCGGAAGGGCCCTTAGATTCTCCATCAATATGGATTCCGTCTGCGGGTCAAGAGAGGATGTCGCCTCGTCCAGAAGAAGAATCCCGCCGGGACGAAGAACAGCTCTTGCGATAGCGATTCTTTGACATTGACCTTCACTCAAGCCGCTTCCCGACTCTCCGCAAACAGTATCCAGACCGCCCGGAAGGTCCAGCACAAAATCCGCTACGGCAATATGCAAAGCCCGCTTCATCTGATCTTCCGTAGCCTGCGGAGCCACCATAAGAAGATTGGAGCGTATTGTACCGCTCATAAGCGTATTGCCCTGAGGGACATAGCGAAAGTTGCATCGCGTGCTTTTGCTTGCCGGACAAGAACCGGCATCTCCATATATGGTGACTTCTCCGCCCTGAGGACGAAGCAGACCGAGCATCATGCGTACAATGGTACTTTTACCAACTCCGGTAGGACCGGCTATCACGGTCATTGACCCCGGCTTGAAATCATAAGAGAAGTTCTCAAGCACCTTCGGGCACATCATCTCATCATCCCCAAAGACTCCGGGATAAGAGAAATCCACAGAATCGAAACGCACCCCGGCTTCTCCATAGGCTTCCCAATCCGGCCCGTCAGACTCCAAAGACAACTCCTCGAGTTCCATAAGCCTCTCAATAGATGTCAAGGCGTGTATAAAGGCCGGCAGTTCGCGCGAAAGATCCGCCACAGGACGCTGCACCTGGCCTACAAGCTGAAGGAACGCCGTCATCATACCGAATGTCACAGCCCCGCTCTTTATTCCGAAAATACCCCAGAGGAAAGCTGCAGCATAGCCGCCCATAAACCCAAACGACATGAATCCGCGGGCCACGGCGTTGTAGTTGAGCCGGGACACGGTTTTCCCGCGAAGTCGGCTCTGAAGGGCTTCGAGGGAAGTTACCACACGCGCGACACCTATCAGAGTGAGAACCACCACCCTGTTCTGAAGGTTCTCCTGAACAAGCTGCTGAATATCACTGTCAAGGGAGCGTATATCCGACGTAAGGGAGCGAAGTTTCCAGAAGAACAGACGCGAGCCGACAACGGCGGCGACCATAAGCCCCAGCAGCGGCGGCGACCATAAGCACCAGCAGCACCCACATCAAGCCCGGGGCCATCATAAGCAGATACACGGACGCAGCCACAAGCTGGACCAATGTGATGATTGCGCCCGGCACGTGGATGCACATCAGTTCTGAAATCACCCGTATATCCTCCTCCAGACGATTCACCGCATCGCCACTGCCAAACCGCTCTCTTCCAGTCCATTCGCTTGACATGACCCGCGAGAACAACGTCTCCCGCAAATCCAACTGCACCCGCATCACGCCGTATCTCTCGCAATAGGAATACGCGACCCCGCTTATAAGCTGGACAACCATGATTCCCAGCATTATCGCCATACAGCCGTAAAGCCCCCTCTCCGATACGCCGGTAACAATATCCACAAGTTCCTTGCACACCCATACAAAAGACAATGAGGCGGCAATACGCACCACCCCGAGGAAGACGCATGTCCACATCCACCTTTTTGCCGGTCCGGTCATACGGCCCAGGCCTTTTATACAAGCGCCAAGACTCCTCACCGCCTATTCCTCTATCAAGCCGGCTTTAGTCCACGACTCCACCAAGGCAGAAGCATCCTTCTGCGCCACATCCGGCTCCACTTCATACTTTTCGAGAAGCAAGGCCTTGAGATCCTCACACGAAAACTCCTTGCCGATTACAGATTCCCACAGATAGGCTGCGGTGGCATTAAGGGAGATTATCTTATTGAAGTTTATCTGGCTCAAGCCCTCTCCAACTACAATATAGTTGTCTATAATCGTGCGCAGCACGAAACCGTCTTTAATCTTCATATTCAATTATTTAAACAATCTTCTATACACTGCAAGCAAATACCTCCGAATCGGAAGCAACTTCCTCCACAACCGTCCCTTGCCGGGCTTTATGTGCCTTCCGTCTTCCCTTACAATCCATATAACCTTGCCCAGAATATCGCCTCTTCTGAAAACCTCCGTTCCGCTCACATTACCGTCTCCCATCATCACGAATATATCCTGCGATATGGAAATGATACGGTGCATCACATATCTTCCGGGCAGTCTCACCAGCACAATGTCCCCTACGGAGAGGTCATCGCATTTCTTGAGCACCACGCTGTCCCGGTCTCCATGAATAAAAGGAAGCATACTGCTGCCTTTGGCTCTTATCACAACTTCCCTTCCCTCGTTGAGAAAGTCCTCGGCACGGGAGAGAAGAACATCATTGGGAAGTTGTACCGTACCCATCACATGGAAACGGTTGAATGACACAATTCCGCCGCTTCCTTGTCCGGGCGGCAGTCAAGCAGATACATAGGCACCAAGGTCGTAAGTTTCACAATGGTCCCATGGATGCCGTCCGAAACACCGGGAACGGCCCTAAAAGCGGAACATGATGAAAACATCGATGCATACGCCTCCACAAAAGACAAGCGGTGTATCTTGTTGTCGGGACTCTGGCTGATACGCACCACCGCACCAAGCGGGGCACGAAGATTCCTGTAGCACGGTGTCTTCCCGCTCCACGGAGAGCCATAGATGTATGCTTTGTCATCTATGATTCTGATAATGGGATTATCGTCATTGAGCAGCTCGCTCCCCGGAATAAACTCTTTCCAAAGACGGCTGTGAGTGCTCTTTCCCGTACCGCTTTTACCAAGAAAGGCATATCCCTTACCATCACACATAGTGACAGAAGAGTGTATCTCCAAGGTATCGAGCGCGGCAGTAGACATGGCGAAAAGAAGCATGAGCGCATTGTCCAGCGCGAAAAGAAATGTCTTGGGAGCGGTCTCCAACATCTTTATCCTCGCTTTTTCAAATCCTAGGGACGTTTCCATCACGGCCACTATAGGCAGGCTGCTTTCAGGTGCCATCTCTATGGTCCATACATCGCCATTACGATAAAAGCAGAGTCTCGGATAATCCTTTTCCTTGACATCGTACACCAATTCACCCTTGGTGGTACCTTTTAATTCGGCAAATTCCAACGAACATACCGGGAACTCCTGCGAGCAAGTTTCAAATGGAGCATACTTGGAGCAGGCCGCCCACACAGGAGAGCTTTCAGGTGCCTTCAATTCAACTATATGGCCGGCTATTTCAAATTTTTTATCCATAAATCCCGCAATCGTTCCAAATCATCAGATCACAACAGCACCGTCAACAGGCACTACAACGCCCGTGATATATGAAGCCAATTCGCTTGACAAGAAAAGGAAAGCATTGGCGACGTCCTCAGGCTCGCACATTCTGCCGATAGGGATGCGCGCAATAAGCGGCTTTATCATCGCCTCCGGAAGATTGGCCACCATGTCGGTGCGGGTAATGCCTGGAGCTACGGCATTCACTCTGATGCCGAACTTGGCAAGTTCCCGCGCAAGCGACTTGGTCATCCCGTTAACTGCAAACTTGGATGCCGGATAAAGGCAGCCGGACGGCTGTCCGTATATGCTTACTACAGAACTGGTATTCACAATGACTCCGCCACCGTTTTCCTTCATGATACGCGCAGCTGCCCTGGCACAGACAAACACTGCCTTGATGTTGAGGTCCATTATCCGGTCCACCTCCTCGTCCGTATAATCAACGAGCGGTGTACTCTGTGATATTCCGGCATTGTTGGCAAGAATATCAAACCGTCCGAACTTTTCAAATACCCACTTGAAGGCCTCTTCCACCGCTGCGGTGTCTGTAAGAGACGGAGCAATGGCATAAACATCAGCCTCCGGCAACTCTTCTTTCACCTTGGCAAACGCAGCTTCCGCCGTACTCTGCTTTGAACCACACAAAACGACCGTGGCCCCCGCCTCAAGATATTTTTTTACTATGGCGTAGCCGATGCCGCGGGTACCGCCTGTAACCACGGCAACTTTTCCTTTCAATGATATTTCCATACTGTTATTCTATAGTCCATTCAACTCCATCCTTGGTATCCTTGACCTTGATACCAAGAGCATTCAGGCTGTCTCTTATGTGATCGGATGTTGCCCAGTCCTTGGAAGCCTTGGCGGCAGCCCTCTGCTCGAGCACCATATCCATAAGGCCGCTGATAACTTTTCCGGAAGCCCCCTCCGATATTTCCTCGTCCACAAGGCCCAGCACTCCGAATACGATATCATCGTAAATCTGGGTTAACGCGGCCATATCTCCTTCACTCAGTTTGATCTGCCCGGTCTTGGCAGAATTGATGATACGCACGGACTCCGATATATGTGCAAGCGCCATCGGGGTATTAAGGTCGTCGCACAAGGCATCATAAATCCCGTTCCAGACAACCTTCACGTCTTCCGAGTCGGCACTGCAAACATCCGGAGCGATTCGGTCGGGCAATTCTCCATACTGATAGTGAGGGACCTGCTTTCCAGCCATTGCATAAAGGTCGCGGGCGGCCTGCATCAGTCTCTTAAGACCCTTCTCCGCCGCCACAAGCGCCTCGTTCGAGAAATCAAGCGTCCCGCGGTAATGGGCCTGAAGTATAAAGAACCTTACCGTCATCGGAGAGTAGGCCTGCGTCAGCTTGGGATGGTCTCCGCTGAAAAGCTGCGGCAGAGTAATGAAATTGCCCAAAGACTTGCCCATTTTCTGGCCGTTAATGGTAATCATGTTGTTGTGAACCCAATAGTGCACGCCCTGTGTTCCTCTGGACGCCTGGTTCTGTGCTATCTCGCACTCGTGGTGAGGGAACATCAAATCCATTCCGCCGCCATGTATATCGAACTCGCGGCCAAGATATTTCTCACCCATCACAGAGCACTCCAGATGCCAGCCGGGGAAACCTTCTCCCCAAGGAGAATTCCATCTCATGATATGCTCCGGCTCCGCCTTTTTCCACAAGGCGAAATCGTATGGTGCGTGCTTGTCGCCTTGTCCGTCAAGACTGCGGGTCCCCTCCTTGGTATCCTCAAGGTTGCGTCCGGAAAGCACTCCGTAATGATAGTCTTTGTTGTATTTTTCTACGTCAAAATAAATGCTTCCATTGCTCTCGTATGCATATCCGGCATCGAGAATGCGCTTCACGGCCTCAATCTGCTCGAGGATGTGTCCCGAAGCTCGCGGCTCTATGGAAGGCGGAGCCACATTCAACTGCCTCATGGCCTCATGATACCGAAGCGTGTAGGTCTGCACGACCTCCATAGGCTCCAACTGCTCAAGCCTGGCCTTTTTGGCTATTTTGTCCTCCCCCTCATCAGCATCGTGCTCCAGGTGCCCCACATCGGTAATATTGCGCACATAGCGCACCTTGTATCCAAGATGACGCAGAAACTTGCTGAGAACATCGTATGTTATACCGGGACGGGCATGTCCAAGATGCGCATCCCCATATACGGTAGGACCGCAGACATACATCCCCACATGGCCGGGGTTAATAGGTACAAAAAGCTCTTTTCGGCGGGTTAGTGTATTCGTGAGCCAGAGATCTTTCATATTTCAATAGATTAATGGGCCGGAACATACCGACCCTTCTGTGCCTCGGATGAGACTCGAACTCACACGGACATTTCTGTCCAAGGGATTTTAAGTCCCTCGTGTCTACCATTCCACCACCAAGGCTCATTCTTTAGGCTCCCCCCTTTCGGGCAAGACCAAGTACAAAGATAGTCAAAAATCAGAAATATTTGTTTTCCTGACGATGCAAGGCCAGAAAAATGAAAATCATCACGGAAAAAGCAAGCAGGGAAGAACCTCCGTAGCTCACCATAGGAAGCGGGATTCCTATCACCGGCATAATGCCTATGGTCATCCCGATATTGATGAACAGATGCATGAACAGACACGACGCCACGCAGTATCCGTATATTCTGGTGAATGCCGACCGGCTCTTCTCGGCATCTTGTACAAGCCGGGAAAGCATGAAGACATAAATAAGAATCACCGCCAGACATCCTACAAATCCCCACTCTTCGCCGATAGTGCAGAATATGAAATCTGTACTTTGTTCAGGCACAAATCCAAAAGTCGTCTGCGTGCCGTTCAGGAAACCTTTCCCCAAGAATCCTCCGGAGCCAATGGCTATCATCGACTGTCTGACGTTGTATCCCACTCCAGAAGGGTCTTCCTTCATACCCAGCAGCACCTCAATCCTTTTTCGCTGATGATCCTGAAGTACATTGTCGAATATGAAATCCGTAGCAAAAATCACAACTACCCCCGCCAACAGTCCAAGAATGGAAAGCAGTATCACGTTCTGTCTTTTTCGCCGCGAACGGCATCTTCTAAGAAGAATAAGTGCCAGCAACACGCATACCGTCACCAGCGCAATAAGCGAAATCCACCAATCCGTAGTAAGAGTCAGAATAAACAGGACCACCACCATCGCTATGCAGAACAACCACCATCCGGAAAAACCTTCCCGGTACAACACGAAAATGTATCCCACATACACAAGCGCCGACCCGGTCTCCTGTTCCCCAAGTATGGCAAGCATCGGCAGCCCCACCACAACGGCCACAGAGAGAAAGTCTTTCCAGTTGTCAATCTTGAAGCCCTGTCTTCCCATCACGAGAGCCAGCATCAGCGAAGTGGTAATCTTGGAGACCTCCGCAGGCTGGAACTTTATAGGGCCCAATTCAAACCATGAGTGGGAACCCTTCACGTCCTTGCTGACAAAAATCACCAGCACCAACAGTGCAAAAACCAGCAGATACAGCACAGGAGACGCCACTTCCCACACTTTAGGATTGATAACGAACAATATCAGCACATTCGCCGCCAATGATATGCCAAACCACAGGAACTGTTTGCCACTCCGGCAACTCAGATCGAATATGGAGGACGGTTCGGAAGAATGAATGGATGCGTATATGCTCAACCAGCCTATCACCACCAGTGCCACATAGCACAATATGAGCACCCAGTCCACTGTCTGACCGAGTCCTCTTCCGGATGAATGGTTGGCTGTCGTCTTATATAACATATCTAAAAGAACCTTGTAGTAAGCATCCGCTGCTCTTCGCTTTTACGTCCCTCGGAAATCTCCCCGTTAAGATATTTCTCCAGCATCAAGGAAGCCACAGGCAGCGCCCAGGTAGCACCGAAACCTGCATTTTCCACATAAGCCGCCACCGCAATCTTCGGATTATCCTTAGGAGCGAAACAGATAAACACAGAGTTGTCCTTTCCGTGAGGATTCTGCGCAGTACCGGTCTTGCCGCAAACCTCAAGCCCCGGCACCTCCGCCCTACGGGCTGTCGCTCCGGCAGAACCGCCTCCGTTGACCGCCATATACATTCCCTGCACCGCAGGTTCAAAATATTTGGTGTCAACCTTCGTATAATGCCTCTCCTTGTATTTTGGATCTATTTCCACGCCGTCGGAATCTTTCACGATATGCGGAATATAATAATATCCGCGATTGGCCATAATGGCGGCAAGGTTGGCTATCTGAAGCGGAGTGGCTCCGATTTCTCCCTGCCCGATGGAAAGCGAAACGATGGTCTGGAAACGCCAACGGCCCTTTCCATATATGCGGTTGTAGTAGTTGGATGTCGGGATATTGCCGCCAAGTTCCGAAGGAAAGTCGCTGCCGAGTTTCTGCCCGAATCCAAAACTCAGCACATATTCTCTCCATGCGTCCAGTGCCTCCGCCGTAGAGCCGTATTTTTTGTTTTCCAGAATATTCCTGAGCACATAACAGAAATATCCGTTGCAGGAAGTGGCTATGGCATCAAGCAGTTTGAGAGGAGAAGAATGGGCGTGACAGCCGAGCTTATGATTGCCGCTGTAGTAATACCCGCCGTTGCAAGGATAGGAATAAGATGGCTCCAGCACCTCCTCCTGAAGTCCGATCAAGCCATTTACCAGTTTAAAGACGGACCCCGGTGGATAGGAAGCCATCACGGTTCGGTTGAACATTGGCTTGCGGGGATTCCGGGAAATTTCGGAATAATGCTTGCCGATATCCGAAAGCACCTCAACATCTATACCCGGACTTGAGACCATGGCAAGAATTTCCCCGGTAGAAGGCTCAATGGCAACTACCGACCCCACCTTGCCGGCCATCAGTTCCTGTCCGTATTGCTGAAGGTGCGCATCAATCGTGGAAACGATGTCTTTACCCGGAACGGCAGGCTTGTCTTCGGCTCCGCCTGCATATGGGGACTGCACCCTGTTTTTGGAGTCCCTCAGATAAATATGATATCCTTT
>HF986327.1:27756-30341 GCA_000432655.1 Bacteroides sp. CAG:1060 | reverse complement strand
CCCTGATTTATACTCAGGATGCTTCTCTATGTATGCCGGATCAACTTCTGAGATATAGCCCAGAAGGTTGCCTCCTGCGTTGAAAGGATATTCGCGAATGCTTCTTACCTGCGCCTTAAATCCAGGGAAAAGATATTCCTGCTCGGCAAACTTCACGTACGTCTCCATCGGAACCTGCTTCAGCAGCGTCTGAGTCTGATACCCTATACGGCTACGGTACTTGTGGTAATACTGCATTTTCTCCCTGATAAACTCCACCGGGACATCAAGGGCGGAGGCGAGCGCAGCTGTATCAAGCTGCTTTACATCCCGAGGGGTGACCAAAATGTCATAACAAACTGAATTTCCGACAAGTATCTGGCCATTTCTATCATAAATCACTCCGCGCGGAGGATAAATTACCGAATAGACCATAGAATTGTTGGAAGCGTCTATCTTGTATTTGTCGTCTATGACCTGAATACAAAACAGCCGGACAATCAGTATTGCTGCCACCACCAGAAGTCCGCACAGCAATTTGTTCTTGCGGTTCATCTCCATCTGGAACCCCCTTCTGAAGACAATGTGGATACAATATAGAAAGACAGCGGAACCGCAACCGCCAATGACACGGCACACTTCACCACATCTATCCAGAACGGACGCGTACCGGCGCTGTCAACCGCTATATATATCAGCAGGAAAAGTAACGTGACAAGAAGAATGGAGAATACCACTTTACGCCATCCCTGACGCTCAACGGAAAGATTCTCCGCACGGGAATACACTTCATTGCCGAACACCAGCCACACCACATACTGTCTGGAAAAAGCCACCGGCACCAACGCAAGCGATGTAAGGCCAATCGGACTCACCGAGAAGAAATCAACTACCACCCCCGTAAGGAAAGCGACCATCATGGTTTTGAAAACACCCTGCCTTATCGGAAGGAAAAGAATCAGCGCCGGAAGATAGACAACCATCAGGAACTGTGTGAAATTACAGAAGTTCCACAACAGTATCTGTGCTATCACCAATATGATGTATTTTATTGTCAACCCGTTAATTCTCATCACCTTTTCGCGTTTTCCGTTGCTTCCAATGATTCTATTTCGGCCTTATCCCGGTTCTCAACTATGGTCACGTAATGTATGTTGGAGAAATCCTGAAACAAATCCACATCCACCTTCACGGTAGCACCGTCCACCAGATGCGTACCGGAGGTCACGCCAATGGCAATATTAGCGGGAAATATGCTCGAATAGCCGCTTGTCCGCACCGTGTCCCCAGGCTCGATGGCGTGATGTGGAGGGATATCCCCGAGCCACGCCCCGTCGGTTGTGAGTCCATCCCAGTACATGGGAGCCGTCAAGCCGGCCTCGCCTACCTTTGCACTCACCGTAAGATTGCCGTTCATCAGCGTCAGCCCGTATGCATAATGCTCATCCACGGCACTTATGATTCCCACGACACCCTTATCTGTAATTATTCCCGACCCGGCCACAACGCCGTCAGAGCGTCCTTTGTTGAGGATAATATGATTGTGAGCCGTGTTTCGCGTCATCCTTACTACAGTTGCCGGAATATAAGTGAACCGGCTGTCGGCGACCGATACGGCAGCTGCAACTTCCAAAGCACCCTCCTCCGCTTCCTTGTAACGTGCAAGTTCGGCACGAAGTCTTGCATTTTCCAAGGCAAGCGAGTCATTCTGCGAGTTCAGCCGGAAATGATTGCGGACCGACTCGCCAAACCCGAACAACGACGCCTGAACTCTCTGGGAGGATCTGTTGAACCATGTATTGTGCAGGGCGGAACTGTAATTGAGTATAGCAAGAGCAGCAACCTCCAAAAGAATGAAGATTGCCGCATTCAAAATCACCGTCAGAGTCTTGTGATGTCTTGACATCTGCTACCTCATAAGGAAAGAATAGCTGTCCGTATGCTTGAGCGCATCACACGTTCCCCTTGCCACTGCGTGGAGAGGGTCCTCTGATACATGGAAGTCTATATTGACCTTGTCCTTAAACCGTTTGGCAAGTCCTCTCAAAAGAGCTCCGCCGCCGGAAAGATGTATTCCATTCTCCACGATGTCAGCATACAACTCCGGAGGAGTGTTCTCAAGAACATGCAGTATGGACGTCTCTATCTTGGCTATGGACTTGTCCAGGCAGTGGGCTATCTCCTGGTATGTGATGGTAGCCTCCACCGGATGGGCCGTGATGAGATTCGGTCCGCGGACAATGAAAGGTTCCGGTTCCTCTCCGTCAAGATCAGGAATCACGGCACCGATAGCTATCTTTATCTTCTCGGCCGTGATCTCTCCGACCTTTATGTTGTGCTGCTGGCGAAGATAGCTCTGGATATCGCTTGTGAACACGTCTCCTGCGGTGCGGATACTTTCCTGCTGCACAAGTCCACCAAGGGAAATGACAGCTATTTCCGTGGTTCCGCCACCTATATCGACAACCATATTTCCCTGCGGAGCTTCTATGTCAAGCCCCATACCAAGCGCAGCTGCCATAGGCTCGAAGATAAGGTACACATCCCGTCCTCCGGCATGTTCCGTAGAGTCACGCACGGCTCGGATTTCCCCTTCCGTGGAACCG
>HF986327.1:13874-27694 GCA_000432655.1 Bacteroides sp. CAG:1060 | reverse complement strand
AAAATATTCCTGTGACGACTGGTAGCCTGCTTGATGAAGCCTCTTATCATCATCTCCGCAGCATTGAAGTCTGCAATGACACCATCGCGCAGAGGGCGGATGGTCTTCATGCCGGGGTTGACCTTCTCATGCATCAATTTGGCCTGCTGACCAAAAGCGATGCATTTCCCCGTATTGTTATCTATTGCTATGATACTCGGCTCGTCCAGGACAATCTGATCATTCTGATAAATGACCGTGTTGGCCGTTCCGAGGTCAATTGCCAATTCTTGATTAAGAAACGAAAATGCCATTTTGATTCACACTTGTCTTGTCAAAAAACAAAAGTAATGAAAATTACTTAATTTTGCGAAAAATTAATGTCAATGAAGAGAAAAATTTATGGCATATTCGTCGCTGCCGGCAGCGGAACGAGGATGGGAGGAGACACACCGAAACAATTCATGTCTTTCGAGGGCAAACCGGTGCTCCAGCGCACCCTCGAAACGTTCATGGATGCCTTGCCGGAGATGAAGGTGATCACGGTTCTTCCGCACAACTATTTCCAGACATGGAAAGACCTTTGCGCCATAAATTCTTTTTTCTGCCCGCAGACACTGGTCGCAGGCGGGCTCACCAGATTCCAATCTGTAAGACAGGCACTTTTAAAAGTTCCTGACGATGTCATAGTATTTATTCATGACGGAGTAAGGCCGTTTACAAGCACGGAACTTATACGCAGTATGGCCGAAAAAATGGAAGACTGCGAGGCTCTGATACCCGCAATGCCAGTTACGGATACGCTCCGCTCCACAAATCCGGAGATTCCGGATCCGGACAGAGCTTGTACGGTGGCCGTGCAAACGCCGCAGTTTTTCCTTTCCGAAGGTATAAAGAAAGCTTATTCCGCCCCGTATAGGACAAGTTTCACCGACGATGCTTCGGTGGCCGCTGCGGCAGGAATCAAAGTGGACATTGTCCCCGGAGACAGATTCAACATCAAAATTACCACTCCGGAAGATTTGATCATCGGGAAGGCTATTCTGTCAATGAGCCGGTCTTGAAACTGACCGCATTGAAATCCTTTACCCACACTTCTCTCTCAAAGGCCTGATCAAGGGATATCATAGTATTTGTGGCCTGAACATACGGAATATGCTGTATCGTATTGATAAGCATATTCATAAGATGCTCGTTGTCAAAACAGTACGCTTTCAGAAACAGCGCGGCTTTACCTGTTATAAAATGACACTCCACCACTTCCGGTACATGCTTGAGAGCCTCCACCACTTCCAGATACTTGTTGTCCTCGGACAAACTGACACTTATGAATGCACATACGTTCAAGCCTATGGACGAAGGCTTGATAATCATTCTTGATCCGGTAACTATCCCCATGCTCTCCATCCGCTTGAACCGTTGATGCACTGCAGCGCCCGATATATTGCATTCGCGCGCTATCTCCAGAAACGGCATTCTGGCATTGTTGACCAAAAAGGAAAGTATCCTCCTGTCAATTTCATCAAGCTGATAATTCGGCATAAGACTTATTTTTTGGTTTTTGTTTTCCTGTATCCGGTGCCGGTAGGTTTTCCCGCTGCAATTATTGACTTGCAGTCTTCTTCCGTAAGTGAAGAAGCGTCGGTTCCCTTGGGAATCTTATAGTTTCCGCCGGCGTGTTTGATATACGGACCGTATCTGCCCTGAAGAACGCTGATATCCGAAGCCGGGAAAGCGCTTATGACGGCCTTTGCAGAATCTTTCTCTTCATTGGCTTTCCTTATAAGGGCAACACATTCATCCAAAGACACGCTGAGCGGATCCACACCGCGCGGAAGAGATATGTTCTCGTCCCCATATTTCAGATACGGACCGAAACGCCCTTTCATGGCCACCACTGCAATCCCTTCATATTCACCTACCGTGCGTGGAAGACTGAACAGCGCCAATGCCTCCTCAAGAGTTATATTCTCTATCAATTGTCCCTTGGCCAGACTTGCATACTGCTTGTCGTCCCCTTCACCCTTCTGCACATACGCGCCATATTGGCCGAATTTGGCCGTTATCGTCTTCCCGTCGGAAGGGTCGGTGCCAAGGACACGCTCCCTGTGGTCATATTCCCCGTCCTTGAGCGTCTCGTCCACTCTTTCGTGGAACGGCCCGTAAAACCGGGAAATAACCGAGTTCCATGCCGTCTTGCCAGCGGCTACACTATCAAAATCCTTCTCGACATTGGCCGTGAAATCATAATCCATGATGGACGGGAACTTCCTCTCAAGAAAATCTGTCACTATCATGCCTATTTCCTGCGGCATCAGTTTTCCTTTTTCCGCACCGACGACTTCCGTCTTATGAGACTCCGTCACCTTTCCGCCACGAAGCGAAAGGTTACATACGGGTTTCTTTATTCCGTCCTTGTCGCCCTTTACGATATAGCCGCGCCCCGTAGTAAGGGTTGTAATGGTAGGAGCATAGGTGGAAGGACGGCCGATGCCGAGTTCCTCAAGTTTTTTGACAAGGGTCGCCTCGGAATACCTGTAAGGAGCCTGCGTAAACTTGCATTCGGCAGAAATAGTGGCCGCCTCAAGGCTGTCTCCCACATGCATTTCCGGAACTATTGCATTTTCATCGTTCTCCTCCTCCTCATCCTGACTTTCCATATAGAGTTTGAGAAAACCGTCAAACAGAACTTCTGCCGCCTGAATGTTGAATTTCTCGGGGCGACAATCTGAAGACACTTTTATCTGCGTATTCATAAGAGAAGCATCCTCCATCTGAGAAGCGACAGTGCGCTTCCAGATAAGAGAATAAAGTTTCTTCTCCTGTGCGGTTCCCTCTATCTCCGTATTTGCAATATATGTAGGGCGTATGGCTTCGTGCGCCTCCTGCGCGCCTTTGCTCTTGGTCTTATATTGGCGAAGATGGGAATACTCAGCCCCATAAGTATTGCTTATAAACTCTTTGGCCGTACCTAACGCGAGTGTGGAAAGATTGGTGGAGTCGGTACGCATGTAGGTGATAATACCTCTTTCATACAGGGATTGCGCCACACGCATGGTCACGCTGACAGGGAAATGCAGCTTTCTGGAAGCTTCCTGCTGAAGAGTGGAAGTAGTGAACGGCGGCGCCGGGTGGCGTACGGATGGTTTCTTGTCCACTGATGACACCGAAAAAGCCGCATTAGCATTGTCTTCAAGGAACTTGCGGGCATCATCAAGACTGTCGAATCTGGTATCCAGGACACCTTTCACCTTCACCGGTCCGGAGAGGAACTCTCCCTCCACCCTGTAAAACGGCGTACTGATGAAATTCATTATCTCTTTTTCTCTGTCCACCACCAGACGGAGTGCGACAGACTGAACCCTTCCGGCAGAAAGGCCCCTTTGAATCTTTCTCCATAGAACCGGAGACAATTCGAAACCCACAAGCCTGTCAAGTACACGGCGGGCCTGCTGGGCATCAACAAGATTCATATCGATGTCCCGCGGATTGCGTACGGCATTGAGGATGGCGTCTTTTGTAATCTCATGAAACACTATTCTGCGAGTACGGGCCTTGTCAAGCCCAAGAGTTTCGCTCAAATGCCATGATATTGCTTCTCCCTCGCGATCCTCATCGGACGCAAGCCACACAAGCTGAGCCGCATCGGCAGCTTTTTTAAGCTCGGCCACGACTTTCTTCTTATCTGACGGCACGACGTATTCCGGCTTGAATCCACCATCAATATCCACGCTGAGCTTGTTGTCCTGAAGGTCCCGTATGTGTCCGAAACTTGATTTTACAACAAACCCGTCACCCAGAAATTTCTGTATGGTCTTGGCCTTGGCCGGAGACTCCACTATTACTAAATTACCCTCCATTTTCGTCTCTATTCAGTTTTGATATGCAAAGAAAGCCACAAACTCGGTAAAATTCAAAATTTAATCGTTAATTTTGCGGTTGTTTTTCACCAGTCGTAATATATTACGACAAATTTTTGTGACGATGAAAGATAGTACTAAGAAAACAATTGTCAAGTGGTTCTGGATAATAGTAGCGGCTCCTTTCGCTATTCTCGTTGTCTCTCTTCTTCTTGTCGGCATCTTTGCCAGGATTCCTTCATTCGAGGAGTTGGAACACCCTGACAACAAACTCGCAACACAGGTTATAGCCGAGAACGGAGAAGTTCTCGCCACATTCCACATAGAGAACAGGACCTACGTAAGTTATGACGAACTGTCAGAGCATCTCGTAGATGCAGCCATAGCGACAGAAGACGCCCGCTTCTACAAACATTCCGGAATAGACATGAGAGGTCTTGCCCGAGTGTTCGTAAAGACCATACTTCTCGGTGACTCAAGTCAGGGAGGCGGCAGCACCATTACCCAACAGCTCGCAAAGACCCTGTACCCGCGCAAAGAGGTGGACAGCAAGATTCCCGGCTGGTCCAAAGTCGTGATGGTCGGAACCAAACTCAAAGAATGGATAACCGCGGTCAAGCTGGAAAGAGACTACACCAAAGAAGAAATAGTCGACATGTACCTCAACTCCATTTTCTTCGGAAGCGGGGCTTACGGAGTCAAAGCAGCGTCGGAGACGTTCTTCGCCAAAGAGCCGGCCGATCTCTCGATAGAAGAGGCGGCGATGCTCGTGGGAATGGTCAACAAGCCGACTCGCTACAATCCGGTTCTCAACCCCGACATGGCTCTCGACCGCCGCAATTTCGTAATAGGCCAGATGGCAAGGAACGGATATATCACCGAAGAAGAACGCGATTCCATAGTACAGATACCTATCACTCTTACATATCAGGTGCAGGACAACAACTCCGGAAGAGCACCTTACTTCAGGGATATGCTCAGAAGAGACATGTCCGCCTCGAAGCCGAAACGAAGCGACTATCAGTGGAATGAGGATTACAGTCAGGATTCCCTGCGCTGGAGAGAAGATCCTGTCTATGGATGGCTCAACAAGAACAAGAAGGCCGACGGCTCCAAATACGATTTGGACAGGGACGGTCTGCGCATCTATACCACCATCAATTACAAAATGCAGCAGTACGCCGAAGAGGCCGTAGCAGAGCACTTGGGAAAGAACCTTCAGAAGAGTTTCGACAAAGAGGTCAGGTGGAAGAAAAACAAACCTTTCGCCAACACCGTGGACGCCAAAACCGCGCAGATGCTCATGAAGCAGGCAAGACGCTGGAGCGACCGGTACAGGCTTCAGCATAAGGCCGGAGTAAGCGACGAAGAAATCTACGCCCAGTTCAGCAAGCCCGTAAAGATGAGGGTGTTCGCATGGAACTCCAAAGGATACGCAGATACTACGATGACCCCGGACGATTCCATAAGATACTACAAATCCATTCTCCGGTGCGGATTCGTAGCCATGGAGCCGGTGACAGGATATGTAAAGGCCTATGTGGGCGGACCGAACTACCGGTATTTCAAATATGACAATGTCCGTCAGGGCAAGCGCCAGATAGGCTCAACCGTGAAACCGTTCCTGTACACTCTCGCCATGCAGGAGGGACTCACCCCTTGCGACAAGGTTGTAAATCAGTCCCAGACCTTTGTGCTGTACGATGGTTCGACATGGACTCCTCGAAGCACGGACAAGGAAGAGTGGCTGGGACAGACAGTGACACTCAAATGGGGACTGGCACACAGTTCCAACAACATATCAGCTTTCCTGATGAAGGAACTCGGACCTGCGGCCCTGGTAAGGATGATGCACCAGATGGGAATAAAAACCCATATCGACGAAGTCTATTCGCTTTGCGTGGGACCGGCGGAGGTGTCCGTATTCGACATTGTGGCGGCATACAACACGTTCCCGTCCATGGGTACATACGCCACGCCTCAATACATAACCCGCATAGCGGACAATAACGGACGGACCATCGGAGAGTACTCCAACCAAAAGCGCGAAGCCATCTCCGAAGAGACTGCATATCTGATGATTAACCTCATGAGCGGGGTTATCAATGAAGGAACCGGCTCCCGCCTCCGCTCCGTCTATGGCCTTAGGGGCGAAATTGCCGGAAAAACCGGTACCACGAACGACAACTCCGACGGCTGGTTCATAGGATACACACCTAACATTACCGCCGGCGTGTGGGTAGGAGGAGAGGACAGACAGGTTCATTTCAACTCTCTTGCCCTGGGTAGCGGCTCCAATATGGCGCTCCCGATATGGGGTATATGGATGAAAAAATGTCTCGCAGACCCGTCCATAGGGTGGTCCATGGAGAACGACAGATTTGTCGCACCTAATGTCGGGGAATTCAACTTCGACTGCAGCACACAGGGCACAAACCTCGGCGGCTACAATGAAGAAGCTCCGGCGGCAGGACAGAACAAGAGCGAGGAAGAAGAAGATTATTATTTCAATTAATAAATCATATGGCCAAGTATAGCACGATTGCTGTCATCTATGGCAGCGACACTTCTGAAAGCGAAGTGTCTTGCAGAAGCGGAGAATTCGTAGCATCGAGAATCGACGGCAACGAATATGACATCTATGAGATTTACGCCCGCTTCGGAAAGTGGTCTCTTGTCGCATGCAAGAAAAAGAACTCCATGAGAATCACCTTCCCGGATGGAGCCAGACCATCTGTGGACAAGAATGATTTTTCGGTGAACGTCCTTGGCGAAAAGGTCAAGTTCGACTATGCATATATCGTGCAGCATGGCGCACCTGGAGAGACCGGACAACTTCAAGGATATCTGGAAATCATGAATGTCCCGTTCAATACCTGCGACTCATTCGTAAGCGCAATCGCCTTCGACAAATATTCCTGCAAATCAAGCATCAAGGACAGCGGACTTGTCAAATTGGCACCTGACTGCTACATCCGTCAGGGACTCGACCTCAAATCTTTCTGTGACAAAGTGGAGAGCAGCCTGAAATTCCCTGTGTTCGTAAAGCCCACCAAGGGAGGATCAAGCTTCGGCGTAACACGGGTGACCAGAGCCGAAGAATTGGCATCCGCCGTGCAGTATGCATTCTCGGATAGCCCGACCGTACTGGTAGAACAGGGCCTGTGCGGACGCGAGATCACATGTGCGGCATACTTCGACGGCAAGGAGGTGAAAACTCTGCCGCTAATAGAAATAGTTACAGACAACGACTACTTCGACTACGACGCCAAATACAACGGACATAGCAACGAAATATGCCCTGCCGGGGTATCGGAGCAGCAGAAAAAACTCGTACAGGACACCACCTGCGCAATATACTCTCTGCTCGGATGCAAAGGTTTGGTACGAATGGACTACATCTTGGCGGAAGACGGACTTTACTTCCTGGAAATCAACACTATCCCGGGAATGACAAGCGCATCCCTCGTACCAAAGATGGTGCGCAC
The DNA here is from genome assembly GCA_000432655.1 of Bacteroides sp. CAG:1060. Classification (GTDB taxonomy): domain Bacteria; phylum Bacteroidota; class Bacteroidia; order Bacteroidales; family UBA932; genus Cryptobacteroides. The sequence continues at coordinate 20,367 of HF986327.1, read as the reverse complement.
TGCCGGTATCGACATCACGGAGTTCTTTAGCACCATTATCGAAAGTTCCCAACCGGATGCTGCTTAAAGACTTCATCAGCATCTCCATAGAGAAACTGCAGCGACAATACCCTTCACAGGAAGCGAAGGGTATTGTCGTTATGTTGTGTGAGGAAAGACTCGGCGTCAAGAGTTACACACACATAGTAGAACCGGCCTACAGAATACCTGCCACCGATCTCAAAGTCCTGGAAGAAGACATTTCAAGACTGTGCGCAGCAGAACCGATACAATATGTTCTCGGATACTGTGATTTTTACGGACACAGGTTCAATGTGAATCCGGAAGTGCTTATTCCAAGGCCGGAAACGGAGCAGCTTGTATCCATTGCCCTTCAGAAACTGAAATCACAATCCTGTGCAGAGAACCGGTGCCAAGGCTCCGCTAAAACAAAAGTTCTGGACATGTGTACAGGCTCCGGATGCATAGCGTGGTCGGTCGCCCTCAACATGAAGGGAGCAGAGGTTTTCGGGGTGGATATATCGGATATGGCGCTTGAAACCGCCCGCGGGCAATTCTCCTCAACCATCTTTCCTTCCTCCTTTAGAGAAGCTCCCGAATTCTTTAAAGCTGATGTTCTGAAAACCGATGCCGATGACTGTCCGGTAATCCCTGAAAGCATCGCAAAAGAGGCGCCATTTGATATGATTCTTTCAAACCCACCATACATAATGGAGAGGGAAAAACTGTCAATGAGACCAAATGTTCTGAACTACGAACCGTCTCTTGCCCTGTTCGTGCCGGACGATGACCCCCTTGTTTTCTACAGAGCCTGCGCACGGTGGGCCAAAGCTCTGCTTTCACAGGGAGGCTGCGCCATATTCGAGATAAACGAGTCTCTGGGAGCACAAACGGCTGAACTCATGCTATGTTATGGGTTCAGAGAGATATCCGTCCTGAAAGATGATTTCGGAAAAGACCGGTTCGTATCACTTGTGCGATGAAAGGATATGCCCGGCTGCGGCATCCAGAGCTTCATAAAAGTCTTCACCGTAAGCGTCCGTAAGCGGTCTGCGGAGGAATTGATAAACCCTTATGCCCTCGCGGCGTCCCTTGCGGAATGCATCCTTGCAGATTTCCCACCGGTGAAGATTCAAGGCAAGTCCTCCTCCTGTAAGTCGGGTCACGCGTATAGGATACAGCGAACAGGATACCGGCTTTTTGAATCCGCATTTTTCTATTGCGCAAAGACAAGCACCGTTCTCAAGAAAATGACAGTATGCACATTCGCAGGACCCCTCTACCAACGGCGTTACGATATCTCCATCCCGGTCTATCTCGAAGAACCCTTTCTTATCCACCGCATCCCGCCCCTGGGCGCGCATAAGATGACTGAAATGAGGATAATCCCGCTCAATACTCTCCGGTTCGCTTTCTTCCATTGGAGCGCCACTGTCGCCTATTATACAGCAGGCCCCGCGACAAACCTCATAATCACACGCGAAATACTCCGTAATCACTTCTTCTGACACAAGAATATCCCCTATCTGGACAATCGTACCGAACTTTCCCATTTTAAATGATAATATATTCCACAGACGCTCCGGATGCAAGAGTACCCAGCAGCGAACGGACCTTCTCCGGAGTAACGGACTTAAGAGCTTCTTTGAAACCTGTCACAAAATCCTTCCCCTCAGCATATCTTATCAGGACAGCGTCTATCACATGCTCCGTGTCCTGCAGACTCTCTTGAAAATCATTCTGCAACTCTTCCTTGAAAGCATTGAAATCTTCCTTGGATAACGGCATCGTGGCAATATCCCCCATAACTTTTCGCACCGCGCCAAGCATATCCAGCGGTGTTGCAGCGCTCACGTCTGCCGGAAGACCGCTTTCGATACAAGGATGACAGTTCACAAACACCGACATCCTCTCGTCAGGGAAAACTTCCAGCTTTTCCGTCAGTTCAAAAAACGCCCCTTTGTCGGAAAGCGCCTTGACGAGTTCCTTGCGTATACATGAGGTTGCGATTCTGAAAGCCACCTGATTTTCCATATTGTATGGCACCGGAGCCGCCATGGCCACATTGACACCTATCTCGCTGCCACCAACCAATCCCGGTCCCGACTCAACCGTATATGACACCGCGCCGGACGCCAGACGGCTGTTCACGTCCGGTCTTTGGGCAAATCTTTTCATCACATGAAAACTGCCAAGCGCCCGACACAATTCCTTCTTCAGATGCTCCTCATCAAGATCTCCCATAAGCACAAGCAATCCATCATTGACCTTTGCGAACTGGGCATCGAAATATTGTTCGCATCTTTCCGGAAGATCATCCTCAAGGCGCTCAATATATTTTCTTTCCGTAAAGAAATACTCCGGCCTCATGATGCTGTCCATCAACGAGTTGACATCTCGGGCCGAGAGCGATTCCATATCTATGCGCAACGCCTCGCACTGCTTGTAATAATTGAAAGCATCCCTGTCCGGAACCCGGCTTTCCGATACGGACAGAAGGCATCTCAGCAGCAGACGAAGTTTGGACTTGGGCGCTATTCCGCTGATACGCATATCCGAAATCCCCGCACTGCCTTTCATAGTAATGCCGTTGGAAGAGAGCATTGCCTTGAAATCATACGGATTCAGGCCGGCAATACTGTCCAAAGAAAGCATATCTCCTACAAAAGCACTTTCTCCGTTATGAATGTCCGGCACAGAAGCCACCCCGCCCCGAAGCATCAACGAATAGTGAAACTCTCCACGGGCCGCAGTCTTTTTGTAGAGCACCCGAATGCCATTTGAGAAAGTCCAAAGGCTTCCACCCGATATCGGCTCCTTTATCTCCGAGCGCAGTTTTACCTTACTCTTGGGAGCATACAGGCTGAGAGTGTCGCTGAATGTCTTCTTATAGCTGTAGTCCCGGTCGCTACCCTCTTTCCACGCCTCAGAGAATGTGGTCCCGAGACTCTCCGCGTCAAGACCGCAATCAGGGACATTGAACCGGAGAGTAAGGTTTTTCTCCCCGTCAAGAAGCGCGGATATGAAAGAATTGAAAAGCGGGAGCTCTTTTTCCGGCGCGATATTCTTTGCTGTCATCAAGCCGGCAATCACTTCATTCGAAGCGAGGTTGGAACCATAGAGAAACGCTGACACACACTTGTCCACATAGGCGGCATTGTCAAGTTTGCCGGCCAGCCTTCCGCTCCTCACGTCTCCTGAAAGTTGAGCCTTCGCATCTACAAACTCATCCATAAGGGCTCCGTTACGGTCAAGATCGGATAGAATTCTGGCAAAACAGTCCGTGGCCACATTGGCACACTTCGCTGATGTGTACAACGTGAATCCGTACCTTTCATCTGAAGGTCCGGCGTCGCTGCCAGCATAACTAAACTCAACATCGGCCAAAGGAATGCCTCTGCTGCGGAAGTCTCTGCGGACACGGTCCGAAATCACTTTTCCTACCAGCTCCGCATACATGCTTGTGACAATCGGCTGAGGCGAATCCATCAGTTCCCGGCTTGTCCTGGCACTGCTTATAATGGCGCTTATCGCCGCCACATCAGACGAAGGGTTGTTAATCAATATGCTGCGCTTGCTGTCTTTCAGCACCCACTTATAAGAACTCTCACCGGAAGGGCAGTCAAGTTGAGGGACTGTCATGGACAGCAGATTCAACCGCTCTTTGAGCTTGGATGGATTGATATCTCCACTCACGACAACGGCCTGCGGACTTCGGGAAAGCGCAGTCATATCGACGAGCATCAGCAGGGTGGAATCAGCTACGCTCTGATTGTACACGGGCACATTGCTGAACCGGAATACTCCGGCAGGCCCCTCTTCAGTGTAATAGCCATAAGAAGAATACCCGACTCCATGTTCCGAGAAAAACTGCCACGGCTTACGATCCGTGAAATGAGGCAGACCACACAACGACTTCCGCTCATCTTCAATGCTCAAAGACGCGGTGCGCACAAGTGCATAATCGGCAAATCCTTTGTCCGAAGTATTCTGCACAAGGTAGTACTCTACCCCGTTGGGAAGAGTCCCTTTTGTGATTTCTTTTGCCACTCCGAGAGACGAAAGCACCTGAGAATGCATCATTATCGGGAGAAGCATAAAGAAGCAGCACAATATATGGTTCGATAACTTTTGCATAAACACTACATCACTAAATACAAATGTAAACATTTTTTATTAAATTTGCGTTTCGTGACTTGTTATTAAAAAACAATAAATAAACACGTTCAATTATTATGAAGAAAATCATTTCAACATTAGCAGCCCTGGCTCTCGCTGTTGGATATGTAGGCGCACAGGACCTGACAGAAATCACAGAAATGTATAATTCCGGAGCTGAAGCCATCGCTGCCGGAGACAAGGAAGGAGCACTGAAGTCCTTTGAGCAGGCCTACGAACTCGCCGCCGCTCTCGGAGAAGAAGGCGCAGAGATTGCGGAGAACTGCAAGAACGTTATCCCTGAGCTTAACCTCTCCATCGCGAAGAGTCTCGTCAACGATACCAAGTACACAGAGGCTATCGACAGAATCAAGACCACCATATCAGTAGCTGAAAAGTTCTCAAACGCTGACATCCTTGCGGAAGCAAAGGATCTCTTGCCTAAGGTTGTCATGCAGAACGCAAGCGTGCTCCTCAATGCAAAGAAATATGCAGAGGCCGCAGAAGCATATAAGGAAGTTCTTTCCGGAGACCCTGCCAACGGACTGGCGGCTTTCCGTCTCGGACTTGCCCTCACCGGAGCCGGCAAGACTGAAGAGGCTAAAGCAGCTCTTCAGACAGCAGCCGAGAACGGCCAGCAGGCTCAGGCATACAAGCAGCTCTCGAATCTGTTCCTGAAAGAGGCAGCAGCCGATCTCAAGGCAAAGCAGTACGCCAAGGCCGTGGATGCAGCTGTAAAGGTGACCGAATATGACGAGAAGAACTCTCTGGCTTTCCAGATTGCAGGTCAGGCTTCACAGATTCAGAATAAGGACAATGATGCCATCAAGTACTTCGAGAAGTATCTTGAACTTGCACCGACCGCCAAGAATGCTACTCAGATCGCATTCACCGTAGGTGCTCTCTACCAGAAGGCAAAGAATAACGCCAAGGCCGTAGAGTACTTCCAGAAGGCAGTGAATGACCCAGCCCTCGGAGATAAGGCAAAGGCTCTCATCAACGCATTGAAGTAATCTGTCATGCGCTGTCTGGAGCTTCTCTCGCCAGCAAGAAATTTGGAAATCGGCATCGCGGCCATCGACTGCGGTGCCGATGCCGTATATATTGCCGGCCCGGATTTCGGTGCAAGAAAAGATGCCGGCAACAGCTTCGAGGACATCGCTTCGCTGTGCAGCTATGCCCATCGCTTCGGAGCAAGAGTATTCGTCACATACAACATCGCCATTCGGGAAGATGAGCTCGAAGAACTTCACTCCCAAATGCTTAAGGCTCAAGATGCCGGAGCGGATGCGTTCATCGTAAGAGACGAGAGAATCTTCGAGATGAAAGACATCACGGTTCCCCTTCACGCCTCAACACAGTGCGCAATCCGGGACATTGACCGCGCCAAACATTTCGAGGCGCTCGGAAGTGCCAGGATTGTGCTCGAAAGGGAACTCTCTCTGGATACGGTCCGCAAAATCTGCAATGGCGTAAACTGCGAGGTGGAGTTCTTCGTACACGGAGCCCTCTGCGTATGCTACAGCGGAGAATGCCGCCTGTCCGAGTATCTCAATGGCCGAAGCGCCGACAGGGGCGAGTGCATCCAGGCCTGCCGCTCTCTGTATGACCTGGAAGACGCCTCAGGCAATGTCCTTGTGCGAGACAAGGCCCTGCTGTCATTAAAGGACTACAACCTGCTTCCAAGGCTTGAAGAACTCGCCGAGGCCGGAGTCATCTCCTTCAAGATAGAAGGACGCCTGAAAAATGCGTCCTATGTAAAGAATGTCGTGCGAGCCTATTCCATGGCACTTGACGAAATTGTCGCAAAACATCCGGACACTTACCGAAGGGCATCTTTCGGGACCGTTCGCGGCGGATTCACGCCAAGCCTTGAGAAGACTTTCAATCGCGGATACACTGAGCTGTTCCTGGACGGGAAACGCGGGCAATGGTCTTCCATGAACGCCCCTAAGTCCATGGGAGAAGAGATAGGCACGGTCATCGATGTGCGCAGCTGCGGACAAGGGATGTCCGATATACGCATCAGTTTCAAAAAGAAGGATACTTCCCTTGCGAATGGAGACGGCTTTGCCTTTGTGGGCAAGAGCGGGAAAATCACGGGATTTCGCGGGGACAAATGCGACGGGTGTCACATTTGGGCCAAAAGCTCTGACGGACTCAGACGAGGCACCGTCCTTTACCGCAACATAAGCGCAGAATTCGAGAAATCCATCGAGAACCAGACTCCGCGCCGGGAACTCCGGGTGGGCGTAAACTTGAAAATAAGCGGACACTATGTGCTGGAGATAAGCGCAGCGAGCGAGGACGGGCGGAAAGTGTGCAGCACTTTCCA
>HF986327.1:0-13769 GCA_000432655.1 Bacteroides sp. CAG:1060 | reverse complement strand
CAACGTCGAAGCCATAGATGTTATGACCAAAGGCTCCGACATTCCGCTTTTAAGCGCCTCGACCATCAACAGTATCCGCCGCCTGCTTGCAAGCGACCTTGACGACTACCCTTGCGGGACAATACCTCTCGCCAGAGGAACAAGACAGGAGGGCGTCATCGCCTCGAAAGAAGATTTCTCAAAGGCAGAAGAGGAGCCGCTGATGCTCAGCAAATACTGCATACGATACGAACTGGGCCTGTGTCCGCAAAGCAAGAATCATGGCAGCGCCCTGTCAGGGAAAAACATCCATACTTCCGACGCAAAAAGCGAAGACCGGCTTTTCCTTCGCAACAACAACCGGAGGCTTACCCTTCGATTCGACTGCAGCCGCTGCGAAATGCGCGTGGAGAAATAGGACCTATTCCATTTCGAAAGTGACTTTAACATCCCCCAACCGCGAAACGGTATATCGCGATTCGGCAAGGTAGTCCCGGCTTAACTGCCCTCTCCATACGATATCATCCTCAGACCTATAAGGGATGTTTATATTAACGCCCCAGGATCTGGACTTGATTTTGACCGTGGCCTCGCATTTCCATTCAGTCACGGTGCCACCGTCATCCTCCGTGATAAGAAAGGCTATATTCTCCATCTGCTCCGTAAAATCCGTAAGCAGGACGATTCCGAGAGGGATGTTTCTACCTACCTGACTGCGCTTGACCACCACCATACAGTCTGTCACGGAAGGAGTGTACTTGGCGAGATCTTCTTCCGTAGCAGCCCGAAAGCCATTTATGGAGCCACATTTTATCCAAAACTCCGAAGCCCCGGCAAACCAGCTGTCGTAATTTCTTAACATATTGAAGGCCTTTACCTTAAGCACCTTCCGCTTGCCGTCCACAGCCTCCTTCAGCGCGCTCTGCCCATCGGCGTCAAGTTCCATACACTTCCCATCCCCGCAGACAAGGTACTTCTGTCCTTCGAATATCCGTATGGGATTATACTCGGAATCGTCATTTCGGTTGACCACCCATACCGGCCGCTTCCGCGCCACGTCTTCCGTCACAACCACAGACCTTATCTCGGTCTGCCCATCTTCCCTTCGGCACAATTCATACCCGACATTTGACTCCTGGCCATCACCCGGATCAAATGTGACAATGGGGAAAGTCTCACCGTCCCAATCCTCAGAATACGGCCAGTAAATCTGAATATCCGACTCCATCAACTGCCGCAGACTCTCTTCCGCTCCACCGGCCTTCGTCTTGGGATGGGCGGCGAAATAGTCCGTAAACAGGTCTTTCAGAGCGGCTCCGGGCTTATCCATTGACGCCCGCCTTCCCCTCTCCACATGCTCAAGATTCCTGGAGTCTCCGACACCGGCGCCCGGGCATGTAAGAAGATCCGTAAACATATACTCTTCATCATACCCGTTGAAAGAGGAAGCATTGACCGCGCTGAACACTTCATCGACATGGGATATACCAATAGGTAGTTCCGTCATTATCTTTGCCACTTCCTCAAGGGTAAAATCCGGCGAGTCTCTTTTCTGAGCGTTATTTTCCGTCTTTTGACAAGCGGATAGCATCATGGTCGCCATAAATAAGAATAAAATCGTTCTATTGGTTTTCATAGTTGTTTGTTTTTGCAAAGTAAGGTATTATTATTCGTTTAAAATAAATTTAATCGATTAACTTACAACCATTTGCAAAGCGCATCCTACGACCGCCTAAAACACCTACCACCCCCAACAAAGACAAATGCTACAGGGCATCATTCACGTGTTTTCACCATTTTTTCATATATTTATCACATGAAACTCATAAGTTGGAACGTAAATGGCCTCAGAGCCGTAGCCGGTAAGGGCTTTGCCGATATATTCAGGGAACTTGATGCTGATTTTGTCTGCCTTCAAGAGACCAAGCTCCAGGCCGGGCAGTTGGATTTGGAATTCCCGGGATATTGTTCCTGGTGGAATTATGCAGACAAGAAAGGTTACTCCGGAACGGTCATTTATTCAAGGCATGAACCTATCAGCATAGCTTATGGCATAGGAAAGGACGAACACGACCACGAAGGGCGTGTAATCACCTTCGAATCGAACGATTTTTATCTGGTTAACGTTTACACTCCCAATTCACAAGACGGTCTTAAAAGACTGGACTACCGGATGAATTGGGAAGATTCTTTTCGCCGCTACGTATGCGGTCTGGACAAAGTCAAACCGGTCATTATCTGCGGGGACATGAATGTGGCCCATAACGAGATTGACCTGAAAAATCCAGCCACAAACCACCTCAACGCCGGTTTCTCCGATGAAGAAAGGGGGAAAATGACCCAACTCCTCGAGGCCGGATTCTGCGATACATGGAGATATCAGCACCCTGATGAAATGAAATACTCCTGGTGGTCCTACCGAATGAGGGCCCGCGAAAGGAATGTGGGTTGGCGCATCGATTATTTTCTGGTGGCAAATTCCATCAAAGACAGAATCGTCTCCACAGACATCCTCAACGACATCACCGGCTCCGATCACTGTCCGGTAGAACTGATTCTTGCCGATTAGGCGGATTTGCTGCTTTTTCGTCCAAGCACGTCAAGAACAACCACCAGTGCTACTCCGGCCACACAACACAGTACTGCCCCGAGAATCTGAAGATCAAGGACATCCGCAGCACCTCCTCTAAGCATCTGGGCCTGCATGAGAACCTCGTGGTCATACCATGGCCATACCTTTATCAGCGAGCCGATTACAAATCCCAGCAGGACAATCATCGTCTGCTTCTCCCACTTCCCGAGAAGCCAGTGCAAGAACTTGGAAAAGGCAAGAATGCCCACCAGGCAACCAAGAGCCATAGCCAGAAGGACAGGGATATTCAAGTCTGTGACCGCCTGCATGATATAATCGTACTTGCCAAGAATCAGCAGTATGAAACTACCCGAAATACCCGGCAATATCATAGTACATATAGCGAGTGCTCCACAGACAAAGATAAACCAGAGATCGTCGGGCGTACTCGTCGGAGAGAGCGTACATACGGCAACACCCAGCCCCGCACCGCACAAGACAAACAGTACATCAGAGAACTTCCAGTCCTTGATATCACGAAACATCGAGAATGCCGATGCCAGAATCAACCCGAAAAAGAACGCCCAGGTAAGAATCGGATAATAAGCCAGGAGCCAGGTCATCAACTTGGCAAGGGAGAAAATGCTTATTGTCACACCGACAAGCAGCGCTAAGAGAAAATTTCCGTTGATACATTTCCAGAACTCCCCCAATCGTCCGCCGAAAAGCGACTTCCATGTGCATTTTTCGGTCAGAGAATTAAGAGAATTGATAATGTCCTGATATATGCCCGTCAACAGGGCAATGGTGCCTCCGCTCACACCGGGAACCACATTGGCGGCACCCATTCCAAATCCTTTAAGCGCCGTAATGAAAAATCTGCGTGTTGATGTCATCGTATTTTACTTAGATAATCTTTAACTGCCGCAAAAACCGCACTCTGAGAGGAGACTTCTCCGGCAGGAGAGGTAATTACCATATCAAAAACATTCCCTGAAAGCTGCCTGCGTCCCACCTTGAACGCCGCCGTGCTATGAGAACTCTCATAATCGGACAGAAAATTGTCTTCGTTGTCAAGCAACGAGATAAACAGTTCCGTTTCAGAAGACGGGAGTGGTTCTCCTCGATAGGAACGCTTAAGACATCCGGCGATATTAAGGTCCCTCGGGGATGGCTTGTACAGCCTCAGCCGGATATTCAGATAGTCAAAAAACTGCTTCACGGCACCACTTGTCGCCTCTGCGTCAGGAGCAGAAGCATCCATCAATACCGTAGCGCAGGTAATCTTGCTCAACGGGAGAATGCAATGCGCCGCAGTACTCCGATTCCTGCTCATTACAAAACAGCGAATCAGGTATTTAAGCGGATTCATCATATCTGTTTACCATTGGCAGCAAACAAGTCGCGGATCTCCTGCTTGGCCACTTTCCAGCGAGGTATGTCAATCTTGGTACCTACCACCTCCACCACTTTGGCCGCTATAATTGAGCCTGCCTTTCCACATGTCTCAAGCGGCATGCCAAGAGAATGGGCGTAAAGGAACCCTGCCGCATAAGTGTCGCCCGCACCGGTAGCATCCTTTGTCTGCGCCGGATAGGTTTCAATGAAGTGCTTCTCGTCTCCGCTTTTAATCCAGCTTCCGTCTTTTCCTATCTTCACTACTGCAATCTTGCAGAGCTTGGCAATCTCGTCAAGAGCCTCTTCAGGATTGTCCAGCTTGGTAAAAGCCTTGGACTCGGTCTCGTTGGCAAACACAATATCCACATACCTCTCCACTATGTCGTGGAGAAAAGCCAGATTGGACTCTACTACATTATATGAAGCCATGTCTATGGAGATAAGGCACCCGGCATCGTGGGCGTACTCCACAGCCCTACGAATAAGAGCCTGATTCTGAACAAGATATCCTTCTATATGGAAATAGTCAAATCCTTCAAAAAACTCCGGTTTCAGATCTTCCGGGACAAACTCCAGACAAGCTCCCATATAATCCGCAAATGTCCTCTCCGCGTTAGGCGCAGTAATAAGCACCATCGCTCTGCCGGACGGCTTGGTTCCCCTCAAAAGTACAGTATGCACCCCATACTGCTCCTGATCGCTCTTGAACAGCATCCCGAGCTCGTCATCACCAATCTTTCCGATAAAGCTTGACGGCATCCCAAGTATGGACGTGCAGGTAATCGTATTGGCAGCAGATCCACCGGCCACATATTTGACTCCCAAAGGTTTCAAGGTAGCCCAAATCTTATCTCCTGTCTCCATATCCACATGTTGCATGCTTCCTTTCGGCAAATGAAACGTATTAAGAAGCGTGTCGTCCGGAAGGACGGCCAGAATGTCAGTAAGGGCGTTGCCTATTCCAAGAATTGTTTTCATATTTTACAAAAATAGCATAAATTTGCGAACTATGAACAAGAACGCTACCAAAGTCATCAAGTACTCTCTGTCGTTCATTCTGGCCGCAGTACTTGTATATTTCGCTTTCCGAGGCATAAATTGGACTGAATTTCTTAATGATATAAAACAGACTCGCTGGGGTTATGTCGCACTGTTTTTCGTCGCTTCCATACTGGCTCTTGTGTTCAGAGAAGAGCGCTGGCGGATTCTTCTGAAGCAGTTTGACCCCGATATAAAACGAAAAGATGTCTGGAATGCTGTCAATATCAGCAATGTGGCCAATCTGGTTCTCCCAGGCATTGGAGAGTTTCTCAGAAGTGGATATGTCAGCACCAAAAAAATGAACGCAGACAAGGCTTTCGGCACTATAATATGCGAAAGGGTTTGCGATGTGCTGGCAATAATCGCCATATTCGTCATTGCACTCTCTGCCGGATGGAATTTCTTCGGAGATTTTTTCCTCAACCAGTTAATGGCGCCGCTCAAGGAAAGGATGACTTTTTCTCTCTGGTGGATCATCATCCCGATAATCCTGCTGCTGGCCGGATATTTTATATTGACCTTCAAGCTGGAGAACAAGAACAGTTTCTTCCGGACCAACGCCCGCACAATTCGCAATCTGGGTAAAGGTATCGCAAGCGTAGCCCATATAAAGAACAAATTCGCCTTCTTTGCCAGCACCATCGGAATATGGGCGATGTACCTGCTTATGAGCTGGTTCATGCTTTTGGCACTGCCGGAACTCTCACATCTCGGAATGATTGATGCACTGTTCATTTCCGGCGTAGGCAACATCGCTTCCATTATCCCTGTACCTGGAGGTATCGGAGCATATCACTACCTTGTTGCGTTGTGCATACAGAATCTATATGGCACCGTATGGGAAACCGGTATTGTATATGCCACATTGAGTCATGAACTTCATGCACTCCTAATCATCGTTTTGGGGATAATTTCATATATCAGCCACACGATGAGACACAGAAAATAGTGCTTTTTCAGAAATAATTCCTATATTTGCAGTCCGTTACGGCGAAGCGGTTGTCATGCCGTTCGTCCGCAGTGTCCCCGGGCACAAAGGGGAGCTGCTTTGAGGTTTTGGTTCCGTAGCTCAGTTGGATAGAGCAACAGCCTTCTAAGCTGTGGGTCGCGCGTTCGAATCGCGCCGGAATCACGAAAGACCCGGTCTTCACATCTGAAGGCCGGGTCTTTCGCTTTATAGTCTATCTTCTAAAGTCCTTTTGTGAAGGCTTCCACCACCTCTGAGGTAAGTCCGGTGGAAGAGAATCCTCCGTCATGATACAACGTCTGCATGGTGACATGCCTTGTGAGATCCGAGAACAGGCTCACAATATAATCAGCACAATCAGACGCAGAAGCATTGCCAAGAGGCGACATCTTGTCCGCATATACGAACATTTCCTCCATTCCAGCTATACCGCTGCCGGCAGTGGTCTTGGTTGGGGACTGCGATATGGTATTGATACGCACATGACGCTGCTTGCCATAGATTACACCGAAACTTCTGGCTATGGACTCAAGAAGAGCCTTTGCATCAGCCATATCGTTGTAACCCTGGAAAGTACGCTGGGCAGCTATATATGTCAGAGCCACTACGGAACCCCATTCATTGAGCGCATCCTTCTCGTAAAGCACGCTCAACAACTTATGGAAAGACAACGCGGAAATATCCAGAGTTTTACCGAAGAAATCGTAATTGGTGGCCTCGTACGGCTTATTCTTTCGTATATTCGGAGACATTCCGATGGAATGGAGCACGAAATCGAACTTCCCGCCGAACTGTTCCATGGCACCGTCCACAAGAGCTCTCAAATCTTCCATGGAAGTGGCATCGGCCGGGATAACCTTGGCATTGCACTGCTGTGCGAGCTGATCTATGGTTCCGAGCCTTATTGAAACAGGCGTATTGGTGAGAACAAGTTCCGCCCCTTCTTCAGAGGCCTTCAGGGCTGCTTTCCAAGCTATCGACTGATCGTTGAGAGCACCGAAAACTATACCTTTTTTACCTTTTAATAATCCGTATGCCATAATTACTGCAATTTATCATTTGGAACCAACATAAATGAAAGTCTTCCCTGACAGACAAGTTTGTCATCCACGGAAGCCTTCGCCTCGACTACCACAAGCGGACCCTTGCGGCCGATACAACGGGCTCTGACACATACCGTATCCCCCGGGAATACGGAATTCTTGAATTTTACATTGTCAAGTCCGGCATAAAGAGCCGTATTGGTTTTCAATTCTTCCTGTGGAATAAGCAAGAAGCTTGACTGTGCCATGATTTCGCACAATATAACTCCCGGAACTACCGGATAGCCAGGGAAATGTCCCTGTGTAAAGAATTCATTATCGCGAATAGTGTATTTGGATACCACATATTCACCGTCCATCTCCGACTCATCTACAAGCAGCATGGGCTCGCGATGAGGCAGATGATTCTTAATTTCTTCTCTATTCATTTCTATTGTATTTAATCTATGCGCCTAAGCGCTACGCATACATTATGCCCACCAAATCCAAGCGAATTGGAAATCGCTATATCAAGATCGCGCTTGCGTGCCGTAAGCGGTGTGTAATCAAGATCACACTCCGGATCCGGCTGCTCAAGTCCGATTGTAGGAGGGACAATTCCTTCTTTCAAAGCAAGAGCGGAAGCCACGAGTTCCGCTGCACCGGTAGCACCAAACATGTGTCCGTGCATGGATTTGGTTGAACTTATGGATGCCCGTCTGGCCTCTGTCTCACCAAGAGCAAGCTTAAAGGCATTGGTCTCGGAAGCATCGTTAAGATGAGTGCCGGTACCATGGGCGTTTATATAAAGGTTTTCTCCATCACGATATCCAGCCTCATCGAGGGCCTCACGGATAGCTTTTGCGGCCGGAATGCCGTCAGGACGCGGTGCCGTGTAATGGTGGGCATCGCATGTGCAACCATATCCGCACACTTCCGCAATTATCTCCGCTCCTCTCGCCACTGCATGCTCATACTCCTCAAGCATCATAAGAGCAGCCCCTTCCGCCATTACAAAACCACCTCGGCGCACATCGAAAGGAAGACACGCTTTCATCGGGTCTTCTTCCGTAGTAAGAGCCCGGCTGTTGGCAAATCCGCCAATGGTCAAAGGTGTCACCGCCGCCTCGCTACCGCCGGTAAGTATTGCATCCGCACGGCCGTATTTGATGGCAAGGTACGCTTCTCCTATAGAATTGGTACCTGTGGCACATGCTGACACATGTGTCAGACAAGGGCCCTGCGCCTTATATTTGATAGCCACGTTGCCACCCGCAATATTGCCTATCATCATAGGGACAAAAAGCGGTGATATTCTCTCTACACCCTCTTCGAAAAGCACTTTTGTCTGGGCGACCAAAGTATTGATGCCGCCGATTCCTGAGCCTATGTACACTCCGAATCTCTCCGGCTCAATGTTTTCTCTGGACACGAGTCCGCAGGAAGCCATCGCCTCAGCCGCAGCAGCAAGAGCATATTGGCTATAGAGGTCATTGCGACGCTTCTCCGCTACCGTAAGGCCATGTTCAAGAGGGTCGAAATCCTTGACCCGTCCGGCAACATGAATCGGAAGGTTATACTCAGTGAAATCCTCAATGCGTGTGATTCCGCACTTTCCGGCTTTCAGACTGTTCCAAAAAGTATTGACATCATTACCCACAGGAGAAATTATTCCTGCGCCTGTAATTACTACTCTTCTTTCTCTATTACTCATACATGAATCGTTTTATACTTCCTTTCGGAGTTTTGGCGAAAGGTTCATAATGCAGTTCGTAAGCGCTGACATAAGAATATGACGGTATCTTATTGTTAAGCGCTGCGATATAATCATCCATAACATTTTTAAGCGCGGCGGCATCCATATCTCCCGCAGCATTCATATCAGGGACTATAAGGGCAACAAGCTTATCTTTTCTGGATACTATCAAAGACTCTGCCACGGCAGGAAAAGCATTGAGAATAACTTCAATTTCTTCAGGGAAAATATTCTGTCCGTTGGAAGACAATATCATGCTTTTGCATCTTCCAACTATGAATACGCTGTGATCCTTGTCCACTGTGCCGAGGTCCCCGGTATGGAACCATCCGTCTTCGGTGAACGCGGCTGCGGTGGCAGCTTCGTTCTTGTAATATCCCTTGAACACCACATTGCCCTTGATAAGAATCTCTCCAGGCACATTTTCAGGGTCGGTAGAATCAATTTTGAGATCCACGGCCTCTTCAATATACTCTCCGCACTCCTTGAGCTTGTATGTTCCCTTGTGTCCAAGGCAAATGGTAGGAGCCGCCTCCGTCATACCGTATCCGGTAACGAACGGGAGCTGAAGCTGCTCCACGAAAAGCTTTTCAAGGTGTTCAGGAATAGCTGCACCTCCTGTCACAAACAAGCCGACATTCCCACCGAGAGCCTTCATGAAAATTGTTGAAAGAGCTTCACAGTAATCCTGATTGTTCTTGTAATCGGCAAGTTTGGCTGCACCACTCTTGCTGTGAATGAATTCCCCGATTGATTCCTCCAGCATTTTAACCAGAATGAGAGGCACTGCAAAGAACACATACGGCTTGAATTCCTCCATTGCCGGCTTAAGATTGGCAGGCACTGGCGGAAGTCCAAGTACCACAAGGTGCATTCCCAGGCACAAAGGCGCCATCATGTCATACACCATACCGAAAATGTGTGCGTATGGCAGAACGCTGACATAATTGTCCTCGCGGCGATATGGGAAATGTCTTGGGATAAGCTCCACATTCGCAGAAAGGTTGAGATTGGTAAGCATCACGCCCTTAGGATTTCCGGTAGAACCTGACGTGTACATTATTGCGGCAAGTTCATCGAAATCCCGAAGCTCGTAATGAATATCCTCCGGAGACAGACCCGCCGGATGCGCCTCTGCGAAAATTTGAGCCTTCTTCGCATAAACCTCAGCGACATCGCCACGGCCGTGAAGCAATTCCCCGCTCTTGGTGTCGATTATGGCCATCACCTCCGGAATGACCTCCACATCCATCTTGCCAAATATAGGCTTTTCGGTATAGAGAACCTTGGCATCGGAGTGTGCGACAAGATTTGCAGTATCCTCAGGTGTAAATCCGTTGAACAACTGCACCGACACGAACCCGCCTACCTGGGAAGCAAGGAAAATCTTGGCCCAGGCGGCACTGCTTCGTGCATTTATTGCAATCTTATCTCCCTTGACCAGGCCAATGGCTTTCCAGAACAGGACCAGTTCCTCTATTTCTGCGGCCAGTTGTCCGTAGGTTATGCTCGAAACATTATAGTCATCAAGGGCAGGTTTGTCCCAGCACTCTTTGACCGAATTTCAAAACGTGTAGATAAAATTATCGGTTGGTTTTAGTTTGTACATATCTTTCTTGTTTTGACGCTACATTCTACTCATACATGAATCGTCTGATGCTTCCCTTCGGCGTTTTTGCAAACGGCTCATAATGCAGTTCATACGAGGATACCTGAGAATAAGCAGGCATCTTCTGATTAAGTATCTCCAAGTTGCTGTCCATGATACTCTTAAGACCTGCCGCATCCAGCTCTCCTGCGAGGTTCATGTCCGGAACGACAAGGGCGACCAACCTGTCATTTCTCGTCACGATCAAAGACTCGGCTACATAAGGAAGCGAGTTCAGAACCACTTCTATCTCTTCCGGGAAAATATTCTGTCCGTTCGAAGACAATATCATACTCTTGCATCGGCCCACTATAAAAAGACTGTCTTCTTCGTCAATGGTGGCAAGATCCCCGGTACGGAACCATCCGTCCTGTGTGAACGCTGCCCTGGTAGCCTCTTCATTCTTGTAATATCCCTTAAATACGATATTGCCCTTTACAAGGATCTCTCCCGGAACCCTGGCCGGATCGGAAGAATCTATTTTCAGGTCAACTCCTTCCCGTATCCATTCGCCACACTCCCTGAGCTTGTATTTCCCAAGATGTCCGGTACTTATTACCGGAGCCGTCTCTGTCATACCATACCCGGTAATGAACGGCAGTTGAAGCCTTTCCACAAGCAGTTTCTCGAAATGCTCCGGAATGGCGGCACCTCCCGTCGCGAACATCTCGATATGTCCTCCGAGAGCCTGATCGAAAATAATCCTGAGAGCATTGCAGAAATCCGGATTGTTCTTGTAGTTTTCAAGTTTGGCAGAGCCGCTCTTGCTATGAATGAACTCTCCGAGAGTATCTTCAATAAGCTTGGTCAGCACCAATGGCACGGAAAAGAAAACTCTTGGCTTATACTCACGCAGCGCCGGCTTGAGATTGGCCGGAATCGGAGGAAGCCCGAGGACCACAAGATGCATTCCGTAGCATAGCGGGGCTATCATGTCCACCGTCATTCCGAAAATGTGCGCGTATGGCAGTATGCTGACATAGTTCTCCCCTCTTTTGAACGGAACATGGGAAGGGAGGAAATATATGTTCATACTGAGATTTCTGTTGGCGAGCATTACGCCCTTTGGATTGCCCGTCGAGCCGGAAGTGTACATGATGGCTGCAATGTCATCAAGCCCTACAGGAGTAAAACGCACTTTATCCGGACCGTATCCGTCAGCATGAACCTTGGCGAAAGCCTCATCCTTTGTATTATAAAGATCCGAGAATGCTCCGCGACTGGCAAGCAGTTCGCCGCTTCTGGCATCCAATGCCGCCACAAGCCCAGGAAGCCTGTCAAAATCCATCTTCTCGAATATCGCTTTCTCTGTATAGAGAATTCGAGACTCGGAATGATTTACAAGATTTTCCGTATCAGACGGAGTAAATGCATTGAATATCTGAACAGCCACAAAACCGCCTGCCTGTGCTGCATAAAAAAGTTTGGCCCAGGCGGCGCTGCTTCGCGCGTTGATTGCTATTTTATCGCCTTTCTTAAGGCCGGCATTCTTCCAAAGAAGAACAAGAGTTTCAATTTCCTTTGCAAGTTCGCCATAAGTAAGGGTTGTAGACTTGTAGTCGCTGAGCGCCGGCATATCCCAGCACTCTTTAACCGTTTGTTCGAAACGAAGAACAAAATTGTCTGATGATTTAATGTCGTACATCTAAAAAATAGTTTGATTCGGCGGCAAATTTAGACCTTTGGGAATTAAGGTCGAAGTGAATAGTCTCCGTTTGTGGTGAAAAGAGTGGATGTGGGGCAAACGCCCCTATTTGTGGCGAATTGCTATAGATAAAAATCTTTTGTCAATTCTGCGAATTCTTCGCTGCGAACCCCGTTACATTGCAGGAACATGGCCTCCCGGACCGTCGTTTTGATGTTACGTGAGAATTCAGCCACGATTCTGGAAGCAGGTTTGGTGTTTGTCGTACTTACTTCCAATAAACGATATGGCAACAGGCCGAAAGACGCTGCAATGCGATGAAACCGCACAAAACTGTCTGCAGGAAGTACTACGCAAAAAGTCCCTTGAGGGGAGAGAAGATGATTGACACAGGAGCACAATCCCTGATGTGAGAGAGAATGAGTATGCCTGGCGGCGGCCTCTCTGATATCGGGATTTATAAGAGAATCGTCATAATAAGGAGGGTTGGAAAATATAAGGTCAAATTCTCCTTCCGGACGTGCATTGCAAAACTCATCAAGGGAACAGTGTTGCGCGCTCAACATATCTCCCCACGGTGAACGGGCAAAATTCCATGCCGCCTCTTCGGCGGAAAGGCCATCAATGTCTATTCCGGTAATTCTACATTTACCCTCGGTTCTTTGCGCCACCATAAGGGCAATGACGCCGCACCCGGTCCCTATGTCCAATGCGTTCTCTGCATCATCCCCAATGGTCATACCAGCTCCAAGAAGCACAGCATCCGTGCCCACTTTCAGGGCAGAATCCCTATGACGCACCTCGAACCGGCGAAATTTAAACAAATCTGCCATCTTTCATCTTCAAGCATCTGTCACACGAAGACGCAAGTTCAGGATCATGTGTCACCAGGACAATAGTCTGTCCTGTGCTCTTGCGCAAGTCAAACAACACATCCTGAATATCCTGCTTCGTGGAAGAGTCCAGACTCCCCGTAGGCTCATCTGCAAACAGCACGGACGGATTATTAATCACAGCCCTGGCTATAGCCACGCGCTGCTGCTCACCTCCGGACAATTCTGACGGCTTGTGCTGAAACCTCTCTGCAAGTCCCAGTCGAGCGAGCCATTCGCGGGCATTGCGACGGGCTTCCCTTCTGGAAACTCCGGCAATCATGGCAGGTATCATCACATTCTCCTCGGCAGAAAACTCGGGTAAAAGATGATGCGACTGAAAGACAAAACCGATATGATGACAGCGGAAATCAGCCAATGCATCCCTACTCAAACCAGACACGTCACATCCGTCGATATACAGATTCCCCGAATCGGCGGAACTCAGTGTACCAAGAATCTGGAGCAATGTCGATTTCCCCGCTCCGGAAGCCCCGACAATGGAAAGAATCTCACCTTTGTGTACTTGTAGATCCACCCCCTTGAGAACCTCCAAAGCCCCAAAACTCTTATGTATGTTTTCCGCCTGTATTATCATTCTTCAAAAATACATTATTATTTTCCCAAAGACAAATCAAAAATATTTTGCACTCTTGCAAAAATAGTGTATATTTGCAGTCCCATCTGGGAAATCCGGGGTGTGGCGCAGTTGGCTAGCGCATCTGGTTTGGGACCAGAGGGTCCTGTGTTCGAGTCACAGTACCCCGACAAAAGAGATCAAAGTCTTTGACTTTGGTCTCTTTTTTATGTCTGCTCACCTCCGAACGGGGGCCGTTTCTGGTCCCGAGTGCCGTCGAAGGAGCAGGGGA
>HF986326.1:629-1607 GCA_000432655.1 Bacteroides sp. CAG:1060 | reverse complement strand
CACCCCTCCCCAAAGCCCCTCGGCGCCCTGCAACAACGTCAGCACCTTCCAAAGCTCCTAAATGCCTCCCGGAAGCTCCTCAATGCCGCCAAAATCCACAATACCTCTGGAAAAGTCAACCATGGCAATTGTGCCGACAGTGTTGACACAAACTGGAAGTCGCTGAACTCTCGGGCGAACTGCGTCATGCGGTGAAGGTTTCTGGAATTGAAATCATTGCTGCCTTTTTGCTTATTTTTCTTATCTTTACCAATTGCAAGCAATACAATTCAAAATGACCGACAATAAAAAGGAGGTGGAGCGTGCAGAACTCCACCGAACCATCTGGGCAATAGCAGATGAGATGAGAGGTTCTGTGGATGGGTGGGATTTCAAATCCTACATCTTGGGGATGCTCTTTTACAGATACATCTCTGAAAATATCACAACCTACATCAATAAGGGAGAATGGGAGACAGGCAACAGGGACTTCAATTATGCAGACCTTAATGATGCACAGGCAGAAGGCATAAGGGAGGAGATGGTGAATGTCAAGGGGTTCTTCATACTTCCTTCACAACTGTTTGAGAACATCTGCAAGACTTGTGATGCTGACCCCAACCTGAATATGACACTTGAAGGTATCTTCTCCGCCATTGAAAACTCAGCAAAGGGAACTGCAAGTGAAGATGACTTCAAGGGATTGTTTGCAGACCTTGACGTGAACAGCAACAAACTGGGTGCTACTGTCATCAAGAGGAATGAAAAACTGGTCAAACTCCTGAGGGGCATCCAGTCAATGAAACTGGGAGATTATCAGGACAATACTATCGACGCCTTCGGTGATGCATACGAATACCTGATGGGAATGTATGCTTCAAATGCAGGAAAGAGCGGTGGCGAATATTACACTCCGCAGGAAGTAAGTGAGCTTTTGACAAAGCTTGCCACTGTGGGCAAAACTGAAGTCAATAAAGTTTATGACCCGGCCTGTGGTTC
>HF986326.1:0-605 GCA_000432655.1 Bacteroides sp. CAG:1060 | reverse complement strand
TCGGGTTCGCTACTCTTGAAAGCTGCAAAGATACTTGGCAAAGACAATGTAAGACAGGGGTTCTTCGGGCAGGAAATCAATCTCACGACATACAACCTATGCAGGATCAATATGTTCCTTCACGACATTGACTATGATAAGTTTGACATAGCCTGTGAAGACACACTTCTTTCTCCACAGCATTGGGATGACGAGCCTTTCGAGGTAATTGTCTCAAACCCACCTTATTCAACCAAGTGGAAAGGGGATGATGATATAACCCTTATCAACGACCCAAGATTTGCGCCTGCAGGTGTGCTTGCACCAAAGTCCAAGGCTGATCTTGCATTCATCATGCACTCTCTTTCCTGGCTTGCAAGCAATGGCACAGCTGCCATAGTATGTTTCCCCGGTGTGATGTATAGAGGAGGAGCGGAGAAGAAGATAAGACAATATCTTGTTGACAACAACTATGTGGATTGCATTATCCAACTCCCTGACAATCTTTTCTTTGGGACCAGTATTGCCACATGCATAATGGTGCTGAAGAAGGCTAAGAAGGACAACTGCACTCTGTTCATAGATGCTACCAAGGAATGTGTCAAGGTCACCAACTCCAACAAACT
>HF986325.1:4196-4846 GCA_000432655.1 Bacteroides sp. CAG:1060 | reverse complement strand
GAGCATCAGGATTGAAATCCACCTGATTTGCGGACGACAGGGACACTTTCCCATGATACCACAACCCAAGATCAAACTGGAAGCCCAAATGCTTTTTAGGCATACTGCGTCCGAAACCCAGTCCCAGATAAGGTCTCACTTTCGCAACCTTGAAATCAGCATCGAAAACAGCTCTCCCGTCCTCCTCGCGGATTTTATAGGTCGAATCGAACATGTTGAAAGAATCGGCCGTCACATCAACAGGAGAATATCCCGGAACATCGGCATATTTGCTATTAATCGCATTTATTTCAGCCTTCATAGCGTTCAGTTCCGTCATAAACGTCTTATCAGTACGGACAGTCGAGGAAAGGAACTTATCCCCCATTCCCATATAGGCACCGGCCGTAATATGAAACGAACTACTTTTAAACGGGTAGAACTCGAGTAGGAGACGGGCTGAACTGAGGTTCAAGGTTGAAGACGCAGAAAGGGACAAATCGGAAAATCTGGTATTGATACGGTCATCCAGACCGCTCTGCATCAGATAATCGTTGGCCTTGATTATTTCATTATTGACCGGCTGCATATCTCCGCTGAAAGAAAACGGGTAAGTCAATGACGGCGACGTAAGTCCGCCTTTAAGCACGATTCTATTGGTAACAATCGGA
>HF986325.1:0-4175 GCA_000432655.1 Bacteroides sp. CAG:1060 | reverse complement strand
CCCCAGCCACTTCCACTCCAAGTCCGGTAGTGCCGGCTTCAAACCCTATAGCAAGACTTTTGAATGCCTGCTGAGCATTCAAACCAAGCACAATGCCGAAAAACGCGGCGACGGTAACAATAAGTTTTTTCATTCTCATCATATTTAATTGTCTCTGTTTAGTTTCACTTTAAATCTGGCTCCGAAGTTAATCCATCGGAAATTCTGAAGCTCCAGCATCAATTCAAACCTGCGGTCCCACACGGATGCTATCATACCCATATTGACTGTTCTGGCATCATACTCCGCAATCAGCTGCACTTCATCCAAAAGCCCCCTGTCAACAAGCCACACAGGACGCCAGGTGACTGCAACCCCCGGACCGTTGAGCGGATAGTCGTCTCGACGGTTATACAAATATGCCAAATGGGCGTCCACTCTTCCCCACTGTGTCGGAAATGTCTTGGACAATGCCACATACATACGGTTGAAATATCCGTTGCCCGTACCTTCCACTCCAGCGCTTCCGTCTATATATCCGTTCCCAGAAGAAGCTGTAGTGGGGTCACTTATCCCGACAGCAAGCGCAGGTATCCACCCCAACCCGAACTCCCCTTCCTTGAGTATCTGGAATTTCCCGAGGAAATGACGGTCCTGATTGAACAATATCATCGTACGGTCGGATTCTTTCCCGGATTTTTTCCCGTTGAATATGGTACACACGTACCCGACCTCCAATCTATCCCAAAATGTAACGTCGAACCCATAGGCAAACGTATTGTAGGACCATCCTGACGTAGGCAGGGAATGTCTGTTGAGGAAATTATTGGTTATCATAAACGTACCGTCATCCTGCATCAGGGCCGTGGGCATCTGAAGCAAGCCGCTCGAGCTGTCGGTAAATTGTGCACGGGCCAAAGAGCAGGACACAAACGCTATAACTATGGACAAGAGTAATTTCCTCATATGCTATATCTTGCGAAGATACAAAAAAAATATCGTACCTTTACAAATAAAATAAAAACACATCAATGGCCGATAATTATCTGGAAAAAAGAGAAGAGGAGCTGCGGCGCGGAAAACCTTCTGTAAGACTGGCAAATCCGTCGCTTGACACGCTCATCACCCGCATATCAGGACATACCGAAGCGACGGACACAAGCTATGTCGTAAAGGAAGCGCAACTTGAGGCCATCACAAGAAGCGCAGACAGGCTCCAGGGCGAATGCACACTGCACATAGACGAAGCGTCTGCAAGCATTCAGGCGCACTGCCGGGAACCTTTCATTCTCGGACAGAAGGTGCTGGCTATGGAACTGAAAGCGGCAGAATTGAAACTCTCCTGCCGCATAGAACAAAATACCCCCGAAACGGTCACCCTGACTCTGTACAGGTAATTATTCCTGCCGCCCCGGGTATTTTTCAAGAGCTTTTCTAAGCACTACAAGGGCACGGGCAAGGTCTTCTTTGCACAAGACATAAGCAATCCGGACCTCCTGACGTCCCTCGCCCGCTTCCGTATAAAATCCCGAAGCCGGAGCCATCATCACGGTTTCCCCTTCATACCTGAATTCATTCAGACACCAGATACAGAACTTCTCGGCATCATCCACCGGAAGTCTGGCCATAGTATAGAACGCTCCCATAGGAATAGGAGAATACACACCGGGAATCTTGTTCAACCCATCTATGAGGAAATTCCTCCGGTCAAGATATTCTTCATACACGGCAGACAGATACTCTTTCGGCACTCCTATCGAAGCCTCGGCCACAATCTGTCCCAGAAGAGGCGGAGAAAGCCGCGCCTGGCAGAATTTCATCACCGCTTCATGGACAGCCTTATTCTTGGTACACAGGCATCCTATTCTGGTGCCGCACTCCGAATATCTTTTGGAGACAGAGTCGAAAAGCACCACATTCTCCTCAATACCTTCAAGATGGAAGGCCGAGATATAAGGCATTCCCGTGTAGATAAACTCCCTGTACACCTCATCGCTGAAAAGGAAAAGATTGTGCTTCTTCACGATATCTCTCAGACGCTGCATTTCTTTACGGGTATATAAATATCCCGTAGGATTGTTAGGGTTACAGATGAGTATCGCCCTTGTGCGATCCGTTATCTTGGCCTCAAACTCCTCCACGGACGGAAGCCGGAATCCATTCTCAATGTGAGTCTTGACACTCTTTATCACAGCCCCCACAGAGATTGCAAACGCCATGTAATTGGCATAGAAAGGATCCGTCACGATAATCTCATCCCCGGGATCCAGGCAGGCAAGAAACGCGAACAGCACCGCTTCGGACCCTCCGGCTGTAATGATAATCTCATCCGGAGACAGGTATATCCCGTATTCTGCGTAATACTTGACCATTTCCGTGCGGAGAGACAGGTATCCGTCCGACGGACTGTACTCAAGTATGGTCCTGTCAATATTCTTAAGCGCATCCAAGGCACACTGAGGTGTCTTGATATCAGGCTGTCCGATATTGAGATGATACACCTTGACTCCATTTCTCTTGGCCGCGTCGGCATACGGCGCGAGTTTACGAATCGGTGAGAACGGCATGCTCTCTGCCCTATCTGATATTTTCATGGCACTATTAGTTCTTTAGCATTAACACAAAAATAGAAATTTTTGCGTAAGTTTGCATAAATAACACAAATAATCAATAATGAATTTCTTATTTTCTTTTCTTTTAAGCTTCGCGACCGCGTTTAGCAGTCCGGACGGAAAACTTGTAGTCAAAATGGAGCAGACTTCGGAGCCCAAACTCCTGTATTCGGTCGAATACTGCGGCCAGCAGATGCTCTCCCCTTCCGAGTTGGGACTCGAAGGCAATTTCAGGGACTACAGCTTCTTGACTTTCAAGAGCCAGACAACTGAAGACATCAAGACCGACTACCACCTTGACAGAATCAAACAGAGTCACGTGACCAAGGATGCAAAACGCACCATTGTCCGCTGCGAGACCCCTGACGGACATCCTCTGGATATAGAGTGGTACGTAAGCAACAATGATGTCGCATTCAGGTACAATATCATCAAAGATTCCGAAACCGGCAGCATCCGCATCATGCAGGAGCAGACCAGTTTCAACTTCCCTGAAGGCACCACCACATACCTCTGTCCACAGAGTGACGCCATGGTGGGATGGAAACGCACCAAGCCAAGCTACGAAGAGTATTACAAGCCAGGAGCGCTTCTGAGCGAGAGTTCCGAATTCGGTCACGGCTACACGTTCCCGTGCCTTTTCAAAATCGCCGGAGCGGGATGGGTTCTTGTCAGCGAAACCGGAGTTGACAGCAAGTATTGCGGGTCAAGACTGGGAGACTACCGCAAAGATGCCGGATATCGCATCGAATTCCCGATGCCGGAAGAAAACAACGGAAACGGCACATCAGAGCCTGCGTTCTCCCTTCCGG
Organism: Bacteroides sp. CAG:1060; assembly: GCA_000432655.1. Lineage (GTDB taxonomy): Bacteria > Bacteroidota > Bacteroidia > Bacteroidales > UBA932 > Cryptobacteroides. The sequence goes on along the minus strand of HF986325.1, from coordinate 772 downwards.
GAAGCACCGCATGGAGGACCATCACGGTAGGCTCCGACATAGCTCCGATAGTGGAAACGACCATAGCCTTCGACGTAGTCGAGCCGAAATATGAAAGTGCCCACAAATACAATTTCGGAAAGGGCACATGGAGCTGGATTCTCTGGCAGGACGCAAGCATCAATTACGATGATCAGGTAAAATACATAGACCTTGCATCGGCCATGAATTTTCAGTACTGCCTCATCGACAACTTCTGGGACACTAATATCGGGCGTGAAAGAATGGAGGAACTTGCAAAATATGCACGCTCCAGAAACGTGGACTTATTCCTTTGGTACTCATCAAGCGGATGGTGGAACGACATCACACAGGGACCTCTGAATATAATGAGCGACCACATCGCCCGCAAAAAAGAGATGCGCTGGCTCCAAAGCATAGGAGTGAAAGGCATCAAGGTTGACTTCTTCGGCGGAGACAAGCAGGAGACAATGGCCATGTACGAAAGCATCCTCAGCGATGCGGACGACTGCGGGCTCATGGTGATTTTCCACGGCTGCACCATTCCAAGAGGATGGGAAAGAATGTATCCGAATTATGTTGGAAGCGAAGCGGTAAGAGCTTCTGAAAACCTGATATTCGGGCAGTACGAATGCGACCGGGAGTCTATCCACGCCAGCCTTTACCCATATATTCGCAACACTGTGGGATGCATGGAGTTCGGCGGAACTTTCCTAAACAAGCGTCTGGAGCGCAACAACGGCAAACCTGACGCCAACGGGCGTGTCCGCGG
>HF986324.1:10345-12701 GCA_000432655.1 Bacteroides sp. CAG:1060 | reverse complement strand
TTTCCGACTATATTGCTTCGTCCGACCACCACGGCGTTCTTGCCGTTGATGTCTATACCGGTGCTCTTTATCAGTTCTATGATACCTTTTGGGGTACATGGCTTGATGCACGGCGCTCCCACCCACAAAGAACCCACATTGAGAATATGGAATCCGTCCACATCCTTGGTCTTGTCTATGGCGAAAATCACTTTGGACTCATCAATGTGCCTTGGAAGAGGAAGCTGCACAAGTATTCCGTCCACGGTATCATCGTGGTTGAGGTTATCAATCACCTCGAGAAGCTCAGCTTCTGAAACAGTCTCCGGAAGTTCAATCTGACGCGATTCCATCCCCACGTACGCAGCAGTCTTGACCTTGTTGCGCACATACACCTGACTTGCAGGATTGCATCCGACGATAATCACGGTAAGCGACGGCTTACGGCCGAAACGCTTTTCAAATACCTCCACACGGGCCTTGACAGAAGTCTTGACTCTCTCGGATATGAGTTTGCCGTCAATAATCCGTCCGCCACCGTTTTCCAGAGCCCAATGCGCGATATCCTTGCGATAGAAAAGATTGTCGCACCGTATCTCCGCTATCTGAGCATACACCTTCCCGGCAGCCTCAGCGATACTGCGTCCTTCGCATACCACCATCATAACCCGGCCACCGGCTGTCACCAGATTGCCATCCTTGAGAGCGGTGCCCATGTGGAACACCTTACCGTCCACCAACTCGACGCCTTCAATCACGGCACCCTTCTCATATTTTCCAGGATAACCCTTGGATGCCAGGACAACTCCCATCGTCACAGCCTTTTTCCACCGAAGAGGCTGAGGAGCACGGGATACGGCTATGGACTCGAAAATATCGTACGGATCACTTTCAAGCAGCGGCAGCACAACTTCCGTTTCCGGATCGCCGAAACGGGCATTGAACTCTATAACCTTGATTCCGTCCGCGGTCTTCATAAGACCTCCATAGAGCACACCGGAAAGCGGACACCCTTCGGCACACATGGCTTTCGCCGCAGGCACCATTATCTTCTCAAACGCATAGTCCCAGTCCTGCTTCGTAATGAACGGAAGTCCCGTATAGGCACCCATGCCGCCGGTATTAGGCCCCAGGTCCCCGTCAAAAGCCCTTTTGTGGTCTTGAGACAAAGGCATCGGATACACATTCTCTCCATCCACAAAACACATGAAAGAAAATTCCGGACCAGTGAGGAAATCCTCCACAACCACCTTGCCTTCTCCGAACTCTTCTTCAAGAAGCATCATCCGTAGTGCAGCATCAGCCTCCTGAAGAGTCTGAGCCACTACAACTCCCTTTCCGGCGGCAAGTCCGTCATATTTGAGAACTGTCGGGAAAGATCCGCCCCTGACATATTCGAGAGCCTGTGCATACGAGCTGAAAGACCTGTATGATGCAGTAGGTATGTCGTACCTGTGCATCAATTCTTTTGCGAACTCCTTGCTGCTTTCTATGCGGGTAGCAGAAAGGGTGTGTCCGAAAACTTTCAGGCCGGCCCCGCGGAACTCATCCACGATACCCTTTGCCAACGAAGCCTCCGGGCCCACTACGGTGAGATCAATTCCATGACTCAACGCAAATTCCTTAAGAGCCGCAACATCCGTGTCCTTTATAGGGACATTTGTGGCAGTCAATCCAATCCCGGCGTTACCGGGCGCGCAGAACACCTGAGCCACCTGAGGAGAACGCACCAGCGCATCCACAATGGCATGGCATCTTCCGCCACCGCCAACCACAAGAACTTTCTTTCCTTCCATATACTAATGTTTGAAATGTCTCACTCCTGTAAATATCATGGTGATGCCCAGTTCGTCAGCCTTGGCTATGGCATCAGCATCACGGATGCTTCCGCCCGGCTGCACAATGGCAGTCACTCCATATTTGGCTGCAAGAGCCACCGTGTCATCGAAAGGCAGGAACCCATCGGATGCGAGCACGAGGCCTTCGGTCACACCGGCATTGCGAGCTTCATTGAGAGCAATCTCCGCAGAGCCCACACGATTGGTCTGACCGGCGCCGACGCCTACGGTACGGCAGCCTTTCACGACAGTTATCGCATTGGATTTCACATGCTTGACTATCTTCCAGCCAAAATCGAGATCCTTCATCTGCTCCTCCGTAGGCTTCTGCTTGGTAACGCACATTTCCGGAGTCAGAACCTCCACACTGGTGTCAAGTGTCTGGGCAAGCATGCCTCCATTGACGGAAATATACTGCATATCATCTCCGGAAGACGGAGTCATATCAACCTGCAGCACACGCAGATTCTTCTTGGACGACAGAATCTCAAGGGCCTCAGGGGTAAATGAAGGCGCAATCACAATCTCAAGGAAAATAG
>HF986324.1:7950-10264 GCA_000432655.1 Bacteroides sp. CAG:1060 | reverse complement strand
GCCATAGATGCTCACCTTATCAGCCTCGTACGCCTCCTGCCATGCCTTCTCGATAGTATCGGCCACGGCAGCCCCGCACGGGTTCATGTGCTTCAGAGCCACGCAGAAAGGCTGCTCGAAGTCCCTTACCACGTTAAGAGCCGCATTGGCGTCCTGGATATTGTTGTAAGAGAGCTCTTTCCCCTGAATTTGCTTTGCAAATGCCAAAGAGTATGGTTCAGGCCTAAGGGCCGCAAAGAACTTCGCACTCTGGTGAGGGTTCTCGCCGTAGCGGAGAGGCTGCTTAAGGTCATACTCCAGGAAGAGTTTCTCGTTAAGCCCTGCTTTCTCCCGCATGTAGGTGGCGATGCACATATCATATTCCGCAGTATGGGTATATGCCTTGGCGGAAAGCTTCAGACGGGTATCGTCAGATGTACGTCCGGAGGCCTTCAGCTCTGCGAGCACGGTGCCATAATCGGCAGGGTCACAGACAATTGTCACATCCTTCCAGTTCTTGGCCGCACTGCGTACCATGGACGGTCCCCCGATATCGATATTCTCGATGGCGTCCGCCATTGTAACTCCTTCCTTCGCGATTGTCTGACGGAAAGGATACAGATTGACGCATACAAGATCAATCGTGCCTATTCCCTGCTCTTCAAGGGTCCGCATGTGCTCCGGAAGCTCACGTCTGGCGAGTATTCCGCCATGAACCTTGGGATGAAGAGTCTTCACCCTGCCGTCCAGAATCTCCGGAAATCCTGTGACATCGCTTATTCCAATGGTCTGTATTCCATTGTCATCTAATAATTTACGAGTCCCTCCGGTGGCTATTATCTCCCACCCGAGTTCTTTCAAACCACTTACAAATTCGACAAGACCGCTCTTGTCGCTGACGCTTACTAATGCTCGCTTCATACTAATAATTTTGATATTGTGTCCACATAGAGTTCATGCTCTATGACCTGTCCGATACGATGTACCTCCGCCGGGTCGTCACCGTCATATTCAAAGGCTCTCTGCGCTATTATTTTTCCGCCGTCGAGCTGTTCATCGACATAGTGGATAGTGATTCCATACACCTTCACCCCATATTCCACAGCCTGCTCCACCGCCCGTGCACCGCGAAACGCCGGAAGAAGAGACGGGTGAATGTTGATTATCCGTCCACGATAAGCATTCAGAAGGACGTCCCCGACTATCCTCATATAACCGGCCAGACAGACAAGTTCCACACCGCGTGCCTCCATCATGGATACTATCTCCCGCTCATAGTCAGCCTTGCTGTCATAATCTTTGGGAGAGAACACGAACGTTTCTATACCACGCTCACGGGCCTTGGCGACAACGGGAGCCCCCGGTTTGTCGCAGACCATCAATGACACGCAGGCATCGAGTCTGCCGTCAGAGCATGCGTCGGCTATGGCATCGAAATTTGTCCCCTGACCGCTGGCGAATACTGCAAGACGTCTCATTTCAGAACAATGTTAACTCCCGGGACATCCGTCACCTTACCGATAATCGAAGCCTTCTCTCCGTGAGACTCAAGGATTTCGATAGCCTTTCCGGCTTCCGACTCATCCATTACGACCACCATTCCGATTCCCATGTTGAAGATGTTGAACATCTCCCTGTGAGGCACCCCGCCCCATTTTTCCAACATTCTGAATACCGGAAGTATCTCCCATGTCCCCTCGTGTATCTCCAGCCCCTGACCGTCTTGAAGGACTCTTGGAATATTCTCATCGAATCCTCCGCCTGTAATATGGGCCACACCGTGAACGTCGCAGTTCCTTATGACGTCCAGAACCTGCTTCACATAAATCCTCGTCGGAGTGAGCAGCACGTCTCCAAGACGCCTTCCGCCAAACTCAGGAATCTCATCCATATAGTCATGACCGCTGTCAGCAACAATCTTGCGGACAAGGCTGAATCCGTTGGAATGGACACCCGTGGAAGCGATTCCCACAAGCACGTCCCCGACTTTCACCTTGCTGCCGTCTATGAGCCTGGATTTCTCCACCACTCCGGTAGTATATCCGGCTATATCATATTCTCCGCCTTCATACATACCCGGCATCTCCGCGGTCTCTCCGCCGACAAGAGCGCATCCTGCCTGACGGCATCCTTCCGCAACTCCTGCCACTATGGCCTCTATCTTCTCAGGAACATTGTGTCCCACAGCCACATAATCAAGAAACACCAACGGTTCGGCGCCTTGTGCCAGCACATCATTGACGCACATGGCCACGACATCTATACCCACGGTATCATGCTTGTCCATCGCAAACGCGATCTTGAGTTTGGTGCCCACTCCGTCAGTTCCGCTGAC
>HF986324.1:4779-7869 GCA_000432655.1 Bacteroides sp. CAG:1060 | reverse complement strand
TATATTGCCCATCGTGCCTATTCTTGATGTGGATGCGACGTGCTGCTTGATGCGGCGGACAACTTCGTATCCTGCTTCCAGGTTGACACCTGCATTTTCGTAAGACTTTGCCATATTGATGTTATTGTTGTGACTTGTTGGTGGACAGAAGTCGGTTGAGAACTTCCTCATAAGATGCTACTATATAACCCATGTCGTGACGGAAACGGTCCTTGTCGAGCCGTTTGTTCGTAGCCGCGTCCCAGAAACGGCTGGTGTCAGGACTGATTTCGTCCACCAGCATTATCTTTCCATCGGCATCCCGTCCGAACTCGAGCTTGAAATCGACGAGCTTGATATTCAGCGGAGTGAACAACTTCAAGAGCAGTCCGTTGACTTTTGCCGCCACGTCATATATGTACTTGAGATCTTCGAATCCTACAATTCCGAGCGCTACCGCCTGAGTATCATTGATAAGAGGGTCACCCAACTCGGAGTTGTTGTAATTCAGATCATATATGACCGTGGATGGTTTGGTACCTTCCTCTATTCCAAGCCTGTCGGAAAGAGAACCGGCGATGTAATTGCGTACGACCACCTCAAGCGGAATATTCTCGCTCTTGCGACAGAGCTGTTCCCTGTCATTGAGAGTGGAAATGTAGTGGGTATATATGCCGTTCTTTTCGAGATACTCGAAGATAAGAGCGGAGATTTTGTTGTTCACTATACCCTTCTGCGGGAACACTGCCGTCTTGACGTTGTTAAACGCAGTGGCCACATCCTTGAAGTGGAACACCACTATGCCCGCATCATCGGTAGCATAGACCCGTTTCTCGTTGCCGTCAAATAAGAGTTCTTTCTTAACCATTTCAATCTATTTGCGGAAATAATTGACTGCATTCTCAAACAGAGGCTGCTCCATATCCTCGTCTATGTTCTTGAAGACGTTCTTCTCATAACGCTCGCTGTGGCCCATCTTTCCAAGTATCTGTCCGTCAGGACTTATGATACCCTCGATAGCATAGAACGAGCCGTTTGGATTGTACGGAGACTCCATCGTGACGTCCTCTGTGAACGGATTGACATACTGGAAAGCCACCTGACCGTTCTCAAACAACTCCCTGGCAAGCGCCTCGTTCACGACGAATTTGCCTTCTCCATGGCTGACAGCTATGGTATGGAGGTCTCCCTCGTTCATCCCGGCGAGCCAAGGGGAACGGGTGGTTGACACTCTCGTGGTCACCATCTGTGAGATGTGACGGTTGATATCGTTGCGGAAAAGCGTAGGAGAATCCTTTGTGAGCATTCCGGTCTTTCCGTAAGGGAGAAGTCCGCTCTTGACAAGGGCCTGGAATCCGTTGCAGATTCCAAGAATGAGTCCACCACGGGCAATCAGCTTCTCTATCTCGGCAGACACCTCGCTGTTGTTGAGCACATTGGCTATAAACTTACCGCTTCCGTCCGGCTCGTCTCCGGCGGAGAACCCTCCGGCAAGGGCAAGTATGTGACATTCTGATATATTGCGGCTCATCTCGCGGATGGAGCGGCGCACGTCTTCGGCCGTAAGATTGCAGAATACGCCGAATCTCACTTCGGCACCGGCCTTGCGGAAAGCCTTGGCCGTATCGTAATCGCAGTTGGTTCCAGGGAACACAGGTATGAACACCACAGGATGTTCAACAGGCTCACCATGATATTTGGCCTTTCTTGCAGGAGCACCGGACTGTACGTTCATCATCTTCTTGTGAGATGCAGCCATTGTGGCAGGATATACCTTGGAATATCTCTCTGTGTTGGCCTTCATAAGAGAGTCCACGCTGATATTCACCCCGTTGATACGGAGATATCCGTCCTCTCCGTCCGTCACAGTGCCGAGATACTCCGCTGCAGGGAAATCAAGGGCCTTCTCAGACTCTACCACGATAGAGCCGTAGCCATAGGAGAACAGATCTTTCTCGGATACTTTGACGTCCACTCCGAAAAGATTGCCGAATGACATCTTGGCAAGGGCTTCAGCCACACCGCCGAATCCTACAGACCAGGCGGAAACGATATTGCCGTCTTCAATCTGCGAGTGGATGTAGTTCCAGTTGGCCTTGAGGGCCTCGGTGTCCGGCATCCTGTTGCCGAGCGGCGTATGTCTTATGAGATAGAGCTTGTTGCCCTCCCATTTCAACTCAGGAGAAATCACCTTGGATGCATCTACGGTAGTGATACCGAATGCAATAAGAGTAGGAGGTACGTTTATGTGCTCGAACGTTCCGCTCATGGAGTCCTTTCCGCCGATGGACGGAAGACCGAGAGCGACCTGCATCTTAAGCGCACCAAGAAGCGCACTCAAAGGCTTGCCCCAGCTGTGGGCGTCCGAAGTCATCCTCTCGAAATACTCCTGATAAGAGAACCTCATCCCGGAATAGTCCGCACCGCAGGCCACCACCTTGCTGCAAGCCTCCACCACGGAATAAGCTGCACCGTGGTACGGGCTCCAGGTGGAAATGAACGGGTTGTATCCGTATGCCATTACACTGGCAGTATCCGTATATCCGCTTACCGGGAGTTTCTGGACCGATACCTGGGTTTCCGTGGCCTGAAGCGCACCGCCGTAAGGCATAAGCACCGTCGAGCGGCCGATAGTGGAGTCAAACATCTCCACCAGACCTTTCTGGGAAGCCACGTTCGGAAGTTTCATCACAGAGGTCATTTTCTCCTTGAGAGAATCTCCCTTCACCTCAAAAGCGAACGGATCTCTATCCTCCACCGCTGAAACTTCCGCCTCCGCATAATGCCTGGCACCAGCACTGTCTATGAATTCACGGCTGATGTCCGCCACCATTGCAGAATTGTTGAACATCCTCATGCGGCCCCTGTCTGTAACATCCGCCACATGAGTCACTTCCACATTCTCCGAGAGGCAATATTTCTCAAACTGCTCCCTGTCGGAAGCCTCTACCACCACGGCCATTCTCTCCTGCGACTCGCTGATTGCAAGTTCGGTAGAATTAAGACCGCTGTATTTGGCAGGAACCCTGTCCAGATATATGTCAAGACCAGGGGCAAGCTCTCCGATGGCTACACTTACGCCGCCTGCTCCGAAATCGTTGGACTTCTTGA
>HF986324.1:3828-4632 GCA_000432655.1 Bacteroides sp. CAG:1060 | reverse complement strand
CACCGCCGATACCGTCGCGTCCGGTACGTCCGCCAAGAAGAAGAATTACGTCTCCCGCCGCCGGGCTTTCGCGACGCACGTCGGATGCTTTCACGGCACCCACCACAGCGCCCACCTCAAGTCTCTTGGCCACATAGCCTTCGTGGTAAATCTCACGCACATGGGTGGTGGCAAGACCTATCTGGTTGCCATAGCTGGAATATCCTGCGGCAGCCTTGCGGCTGATGACGCACTGAGGAAGCTTGCCGGCAAGAGTTTCACTTACAGGCTTTGTAATATCGCCCGCTCCGGTCACACGCATGGCCTGATACACATACGAACGGCCGGAAAGAGGGTCGCGGATGGCGCCTCCAAGACAGGTGGAAGCCCCTCCGAAAGGTTCTATCTCAGTAGGATGGTTGTGGGTCTCGTTCTTGAACTGGAGAAGCCATTTCTCCTTCTGTCCGTCCACATCCACATCCACGAAAATGCTGCATGCATTATTCTCCTCGCTCTGCTCCATATCGTCGAGCAGTCCCTTCTTCTTCAGGTAGCGTGCGCCGATGGTGGCGAGTTCCATAAGGCACAGGCTCTTGTGCTCGCGTCCCAGTTCCTTACGGATGCCGTAGAACTCTCCAAGCTCCGATTCGATCTCTTCCTTCATGAAAGAGTCGTCCACCTTGATGGACTGAAGCTCGGTGGTAAATGTCGTATGACGGCAATGGTCACTCCAGTATGTATCAAGAATCCTGAGTTCGGTCTCCGTCGGATTACGCTTCTCGCCCCGGAAATACTTCACCACCTCCCCAAGGTCGTCGGCATTCA
>HF986324.1:2127-3726 GCA_000432655.1 Bacteroides sp. CAG:1060 | reverse complement strand
GGCTTCACGTCCACAGCCTCAGCGTCGGAAAGCCTTGAGAGGTCTTTTGGTCTGGACTCGACAGCGTTGATATAATAATGACGCACGGCTTCCATATCTTTCTCTGACATATCGTCGTCGAAGACAAGAAGCCGTGAGCTTTTGATTCTTACATCCGCAGAAGGGTCTATCAAATGGACGCAATCCACTGCCGATGAAGCCCGCTGATCAAACTGGCCCGGTATATATTCCACGGCCAGATATTTCTTTCCGTCCAAAGGACATTCGTCCGTCACCGTGTCAGTGACAATCTCCCCGAAGACGGAGTATCTGCATTTTTCAAGAAGCGCATCCGAGAACCCGAAAAGGTCATAGACATTGAGCAGCCTGAGGGTACGGAGCGACAGAGAAAGATTTTCATTGAACTCCCTTCTGAGACTTTCCGCCTCAACCCGGAATTCCGAATTCTTCTCCACGAAAATACGGTGTGCTTTCATATTATTGACACAAGTTCCGCAAGTATATTATATTGTTCTTTCAAGCCTTGTGCGTCTCGCGGAACTTCTTCCTCCCGCACAATTCTCGTTTACGTTACCTTCTTTCAAATCCCTTCTACCAAAGAATGGACCACAAAGGGCGTCTAAAGTTCTGTGTCAAGAACCTTTTCGGCCTGTTTCTTACGGAATTCTTCAAGTCGGGCAGCAAGTGCACTGTCTTGAAGAGCGAGAATCGAGATAGCGTACAGCGCAGCATTCTTCGCTCCGTCTATCGCCATGGTAGCTACAGGAATGCCGGACGGCATCTGAACGATGGAGAGAAGGGAGTCAAGTCCGTTTAGCGCTTTGCTTCTGATAGGAACACCGATTACGGGGAGAGATGTCATGGCAGCAGCCATTCCCGGAAGATGTGCGGCCCCGCCGGCTCCGGCAATCACGATACCCACGCCTCTGTCCATGGCCGAAGCCATGTATTCGCAGAAAAACTGTGGGGTACGGTGTGCACTGATGACTTTCTTTTCGTAGGAGACTCCGAACTCTTCGAGAGTCTGACAAGCGGCTGACATTACATCCCAGTCGCTCTTTGAACCCATTATTACACTAACTTTCATTATATAGAGAGAAACTTATCCTCACCAACGGAACTGCAAATTTACAACAATACTGCACGGCTTGCAAATGAAATTATCGACATTTTGAAAATATTTTTTGTTGATAATTTTTTTGTAGATTTACCGGTAAATATATGTATCTTTGTAAGAATTTATGGCTCAGGACCTGTTGTTAAAAGGTAGCGGTCCCGACATTCTCATCAGGGACGGCATTATACGCCGGAAAGGCCTCGGAATCGAAGCCGGTCCGGATGTCACCGTCATTGACACGACAGGACTGACTGTCAGCGGGGGGTTTACCGATCTTCATGTCCACTTCAGAGAGCCAGGATACTCTTATAAAGAAACCATCCGAACGGGCAGCCTCGCAGCGGCAAGAGGAGGTTACACCACAGTGTGCACAATGCCGAATCTGAACCCGGTGCCGGACAGTCTCCGACATCTGGACCTCGAACAGGAAATCATCGACAGGGACGCAGTCATACAGGTACTGCCATACGCCTCCATCACTA
>HF986324.1:0-2011 GCA_000432655.1 Bacteroides sp. CAG:1060 | reverse complement strand
GGAAATGATGCTGAAAGCCATGGAAGCGGCAGCCGACAACGGGTGCATCATCGCGGCCCACTGCGAAGACAACAGACTTCTTCGCGGAGGATACATCCACGACGGCGCATGGTGCCACGAGCACGGACACAAGGGTATATGCTCCGAAAGCGAATGGGGCCAGATAAAACGGGACCTCGAGCTTGCAGAACTTACCGGATGCCGGTACCATGTATGCCATATCTCCACGGCAGAAAGCGTGGATCTTATAAGACGGGCCAAGGACAGAGGAGTAAGGGTAAGCTGCGAGACGGCGCCGCACTACCTCGCCCTGTGCGAAAACGACATGATGGAGGACGGAAGATTCAAGATGAATCCCCCTCTGAGGTCTTCCGCCGACAGGGACGCCCTCATAGCGGGACTCAACGACGGTACCATAGACGCCATAGCGACGGACCATGCGCCCCACTCCCCCGAAGAGAAATCCAAGGGTCTTGAGCACAGCGCAATGGGCATATCCGGGCTGGAAACGGCGTTCCCGGTACTCTACACTTACCTTGTCATGAGCGGAAAGGTATCCCTTCAGAGAATACTCGAAGCCCTCACTTCATCTCCGCGCAAAGCATTCGGACTACCTCCGGTATTGGAAGAGGGCGCGGCAGCCGACATCGCCATCATCGACACTCGTACGGAATTCACTATAGACAGCAGCCGGTTCCTCTCACTGGGCCACTCCACACCTTTCGAAGGAAAGAGGGTGCAGGGAAAGGTCCTGATGACCCTCAAGGACGGCGTTGCGGTCTGGAAAGACAATAATTGACAATATGTATAAATCAACGTTTATTATAGTGAGCAACAAAGAGATAGCCACGAGGTCCTATCGTTTGAGGCTCATGGGCAACTGCTACGGACATATCCCGGCGCCAGGACAGTTCGTAGATATCGCCATCCCGGGGTTCTATCTTCGACGTCCCATTTCGGTATGCGACGCCGACAATCTCAGTATAACATTGATTTACAAGACCGTAGGAGGAGGCACGGAGGCGCTGTCACGCATGAAGGAAGGCGATACGGTGGAGCTGCTGCTTCCGCTCGGCCACGGGCTCACGCCGGAAGCCTGNNNNCGGAAGCCTGCAAAGACAAGGCTCTTCTCGTAGGCGGAGGTCTGGGATCGGCACCGATGTACTTCCTGGCAAAGACCCTTCTCGAACAGGGAAAGCAGGTAAGCGTGGTGCTCGGGTTCAACCGCTCCGATGAAATTGTCCTGCAGAGCGAGTTCCGCTCGCTTGGCATAGAACCGGTGATAGCCACGATGGACGGCAGTGCAGGTGTGAAAGGATTTGTCACAGATGCCATCCGCCAAACGGCACCGGAGTTCGACTTTTTCTACTGCTGCGGACCGATGCCGATGATGAGCAGCCTGTGCCGGACTCTTGACTGTCACGGAGAAGCGAGTCTGGAGGAAAGGATGGGATGCGGCGCCGGATTCTGCTACGGATGCAGTTGTCACACAACCGTAGGCACGAAGAGAATCTGCAAAGACGGACCGGTATTCAAAAAGGAGGAAATCGTATGGTAGGCAAAGATTTATCAGTACAGCTCGGGAATATCACGCTCACCAATCCCGTGATTCCGGCAAGCGGCACTTTCGGCTTCGGACTGGAGATGGCGGACAGTTTTGATCTGAACGTGCTCGGGGGCATAAGCCTGAAGGGCACGACCAGCCAGGAGCGTTTCGGAAATCCGACCCCGCGCATCGCGGAATGCCCTTGTGGAATGATCAACTCGGTGGGGCTACAAAACCCTGGAATCGACGCATTGGTCCGCGACAAGGTTCCGGCACTAAGAAAGGTCTATTCCGGCACCGTCATTGCGAACATCAGCGGATTCAGCCTGGAAGAATATGAAGAATGCTGCGCCAAAGCCGACGCATGCGAGGGAATTGACATAATAGAGGTCAATATCTCATGCCCTAACGTACACAACGGAGGAATGGCATTCGGCACCACCCCGGAAGCGGCGGCTCAGGTCA
>HF986323.1:2343-6504 GCA_000432655.1 Bacteroides sp. CAG:1060 | reverse complement strand
ATCTTGCATATCACGCACTGCCGGTGATCCATTTCGCCGGGCCCGTTCTGGCGGAAGTGGTCACAAGGCTGCAGCCGGTGCTGCTTTTCGTGATGCTGTTCTTGAGTTTCTGCCGGATCGAGCCGCACCAGATGCGTCCGCACAGATGGATGTTGTGGCTTCTGGTACTTCAGGGCGGTCTGTTTGTGCTGTTGGCATTGCTGCTGGCGTTTGTTCCGAATCTGCCTATGCGTCATGGGGTGGAGGCTTTCATGCTCTGCATCATCTGCCCTACGGCCACGGCGTGTGCGGTGATTACCGGAAAGCTCGGCGGCAACATGGCAGGAGTGGTGACCTATACGGTACTTATCAATCTGCAGGTGTCGGTGCTGGTCCCTCTTATGGTCCCGATAATGCACCCGGTGGAAGGGCTGTCGTTCTATTCGGCGTTCTTGAAAATACTCGTGAAGGTGTTCCCGCTTCTTATCGCTCCATGTATGCTGGCCTGGGTTGTTAGGTATCTTCTGCCTTCGTTCCATGCCATGCTGGTGAAGTGGACTGATCTGCCGTTTTATATTTGGGCGTTCTCTCTGAGCCTTGCTATCCTTATGAGTACCAGGGCGATAGTGCAGAATACCGCAGGAGCGGTAGTGCTTGTGGAGATTCTTGTGGGGTCCCTTCTTGCATGTGTGTTCCAGTTCTGGGCCGGCAAGACAATCGGTGCGCACAGCAAGTGCCGCATTTCGGCCGGACAGGCTCTCGGTCAGAAGAACACCGTGTTCGGAATATGGATGGGGTACACCTTTTTCACCCCTGTGGTGTCGGTGGCAGGAGGGTTTTACAGCATCTGGCACAACTGCTACAACTCATGGCAGCTATATCGCAAACGCAAATCCAAATCATCTGTTCAGGAGCAATGAAAATTTGTTACTGCTCCATTTTTTATGTAACTTTGTCTGAATATAAAAATATTCCCTATGTCGTTCGTAGAAGATAAAATCGCTTTGGAAGGTCTCACCTTCGACGATGTGCTCTTGATTCCAGCTTACTCGGATGTTCTTCCGAGAGAAGTCGATCTGAGCAGCCGCTTTTCGCGGAACATTACCCTCAATATCCCGATTGTGTCCGCTGCTATGGATACAGTAACCGAAGCGCCGATGGCCATTGCTCTTGCGAGAGAAGGTGGAATCGGCGTTATTCATAAGAATATGAGCATAGCTGCACAGGCTGCCGAAGTCCGTAAGGTGAAGCGCTCTGAGAATGGAATGATCAACGACCCTGTCACCATCAATCAGGACCAGACGGTGGGCGACGCGTTGCAGCTTATGCATGACAACCATATCGGAGGTATTCCTGTGACAGACAGTGAAAGACATCTTGTGGGTATTGTGACCAACAGGGATGTCCGTTTCCAGGAGGATATGACCGTGCTTATCAAAGATGCCATGACATCGGAGAATCTGGTCACGATTCTTGACACCGAGACGGACCGCGAGCATGTGAAGACAGTCCTTCAGAAGTACAAGGTGGAGAAGCTTCCTGTAGTGGACAAGTCAGGCAAGATTGTCGGACTCATCACATATAAGGACCTTATCAAGGAGAGGCTTCATCCTATGGCCTGCAAGGATGGCAAGGGAAGGCTTCGTGTGGCGGCGGGCGTCGGCATTACGGACGATGCGATAGACAGGGTGTCTGCTCTGGCTGCTGAAAGCGTGGACGCTGTTGTTCTGGACTGCGCTCATGGACACAGCAGGAGGGTTATCGACCTTCTCAAGAAAGTGAAGGTCCAGTTCCCTGATATTGATGTCGTTGTGGGCAATGTGGCTACCGAGGAAGCTGCCAGAATGCTTGTCGGTGCCGGTGCGGATGGCGTCAAGGTAGGTATCGGACCTGGTTCTATCTGTACCACCAGAATCGTTGCCGGTGTGGGTGTTCCTCAGCTGACGGCGATTTTCAATGCATACCAGGCTATCAAGGGGACAGGCGCCACTCTCATCGCGGATGGTGGCCTGAGGTATTCCGGTGATATTGTCAAGGCTCTGGCTGCCGGTGGAGACTGCGTGATGTGCGGATCCATGTTTGCCGGCACGGAGGAGTCGCCTGGCGAGACTATTATATACAACGGACGTAAGTTCAAGTCCTACAGAGGTATGGGCTCCATAGACGCTATGGCAGCCGGCTCCAAGGATCGTTATTTCCAGGAGGACAAGGCGGATGTCAGCAAGCTCGTTCCGGAAGGAATTGTGGGACGCGTGCCTTACAAGGGAACGTTGTCCGAGACCGTGTACCAGCTTGTCGGAGGACTCCGCTCAGGTATGGGTTATTGCGGCGCGGCCAATCTTGAAACCCTCAAGGGTGCCAAGTTCGTACGCGTCACTGCGAGCGGTATGGCTGAGAGCCACCCTCACGATGTGACTATTACCAAAGAAACCCCAAATTACACTAGAGGTGACTAGCAAAATATTAATACTTGATTTCGGCTCTCAGTACACGCAGCTTATTGCAAGACGTGTCCGAGAGATTGGTGTATATTGTGAAATCCATCCTTTCGACAAGATTCCTGTGCTGGATGACTCTGTCAAGGGTGTGATTCTTTCCGGCAGTCCGGCGTCAGTGCGCAATGCCGATGCTCCGCAGCCGGATTTGAGCTCATTCCGTGGCAGACTCCCTATATTGGGTATATGCTATGGTGCACAGTGGCTTGCATGGAAGGACGGAGGAGAGGTTGTACCTGCCACGTCCCGAGAATACGGCCGTGCTTCACTCGAAGTGGTGGATGCTGCCGATGCGCTGATGTCAGGACTCCCAAAGAAGTCCACTGTATGGATGTCTCATGGAGACACCATTGTAAGGCTTCCTGAGAAACTGGTAGTCATAGGCTCTACAGGCAGTGTTCACAATGCTGCTTTCCGTTTCCCTGATGAGCCTACTTGGGGAATACAGTTCCATCCTGAGGTCTATCACAGCGAATGCGGCAAGGAACTCCTGGCCAACTTCGTGCTTGGAATATGCGGATGTCCGGGGGACTGGACTCCGGAGAATTTCGTGGAGACCACGGTACGCGAGCTCCGGGAGAAGCTCGGTGACGATGAGGTAATCCTGGCGCTTTCCGGCGGTGTGGATTCCAGCGTGGCCGGTCTGCTGCTTCACAAGGCCATAGGCAACAAGCTTCGCTGCATATTTGTGGATTCCGGTCTTCTGCGAAAGAACGAATTCGAGTCCGTTCTCCGCTCTTATGAGGGTATGGGACTCAATGTAGTGGGCGTTCACGCTGCGGATAAGTTCCTTGGTGACCTTGCCGGCGTGACTGATCCCGAGCAGAAGAGAAAGATTATCGGAAAGGACTTCATCGATGTCTTCAATGTGGAGGCGAAGAAGTTTGCCGATGCCAAATGGCTTGCTCAGGGGACCATCTATCCGGATGTGATCGAGTCTTCTTCGGTGAAAGGTCATTCGGTCACCATCAAGAGCCATCACAATGTGGGCGGTCTTCCTAAGGATATGAATCTCAAGGTAGTGGAGCCTTTGCGCCTGCTCTTCAAGGACGAAGTGCGCAGGGTTGGAAAGGCACTTGATCTCGATCCGAAGATTCTTGGACGCCATCCTTTCCCGGGTCCGGGACTTGCTATCCGGGTGCTTGGAGAAGTGACTCCGGAGAAGGTTGCCGTTCTTCAGGAGGCTGACGCCATCTATATTGACAAACTCTACGAATACGGGCTTTATGATTCCGTATGGCAGGCTGGAGCCGTTCTTCTGCCGGTGCGCAGCGTGGGTGTCATGGGAGATGAACGCACATATGAGAACACGGTCGCTCTTCGCGCCGTGACTTCGGTGGACGGAATGACCGCCGACTGGGTGCATCTGCCGTATGATTTCCTCGCGGACGTCTCCAATGAGATTATCCGTAAGGTGCGCGGCATCAACAGGGTAGTGTATGACATCTCGTCCAAACCGCCTGCAACCATTGAGTGGGAGTAGCCAAGAATAGTATTAGACTGAGTTGTTGATGCGTGTGGTAAACTCAGTCTCTGACAAAGATTTTCAATAGTTTAGACCATATTTCAGATGCGGAGGCGCACTGGGATATGGTCTTATTGGATAAATTAAGGGGGGTGCGTATCGGAGTCGGCTGTTTTGCGCCTTTGAAGATGTGTCGCGTGCCGTAGGAGGGCGTTTCCGGTA
>HF986323.1:0-2197 GCA_000432655.1 Bacteroides sp. CAG:1060 | reverse complement strand
GGCCCTTTCTGGTACCGAATTTTGCAAAATGCCAGAAAAGAGGAGAGCATTGCCTGCATCGAATGCCACAAACGCCAGAAAAGAGGTGCCCCATTGCACTGCGCGTGAGGGGCAGACGTGAAAACAAAGGTTAAAAAGTGAACAAAAGTCAGGTTTTTCAGGGGTGGTTGTTGGAATTTAAAAAGAAAAGAGTATTTTTGCACATATAAATATAAACAAAATATAATATAGTGCTGTAAAATAAGTGTAAATTATATTGCGGTATAAGTTAAAATGACGAATTATGGTTGATTATTACGAGTATTCTATACCGGAATTGGTAAAACTTCTTGGTGCAAGATTCAAGGATTACCGTCTGCGTAGCAATATGACACAGAAAGAGGTATCTGAACAGTCGGGTATTACAATCACTACTATTCATAAGTTTGAGAATGGTGCATCGGGCAATGTGTCGCTCGGTACCTTCCTTTTGCTGCTGAAAGCAATTGGTCAGATAGATGCGCTTGACGAACTGATGCCTGATTTGCCACCATCTGCATACCTCTTGAAGGAAGAAAAGAAAGTTCAACGAATTAGACATAAGAAACCATGATCACAAGCTCATTGAAAATAATGCTTTGGGACGAGGAAATCGGTCGTTTGTCCTGGGATGCAAGGAGAGGTGTCTCGTTTTTTGAGTATAATCCGGCTTTCCTTGGCGAGGGACTTGATCCGTTCCCGCTTGTGGCTTCTGTCAAGTCACCTGCCAGCCGGCGACCCATCGTGGGTGACAGGGAAACTAAACTTTACCGCAAACTGCCTCCTTTTCTTGCAGACTCTTTGCCTGACGCTTGGGGTAACCAGGTGTTTGAGTGTTGGCGCATACAGAATGGCATTCGCAATCAGGAGATTACTCCGCTTGAAATTCTGTCGTTTATAGGTAAGCGTGGTATGGGGGCTTTGGAGTTCATCCCCGAATCCTCCGGCATCAGAAAGTCGGAAATGCTGAATATGAAAGCATTGACGGATTTGGCCCGGAGAATATTCGTTGAGCGTGAGAATGTAAGACTGATGCCTGACGAATCGCTGACCATGCAGTCGTTGATAGCTGTCGGAACATCGGCAGGCGGTCGCCAACCCAAGGCAATCATAGCGATAAATCCGGAAACGGGAGAAATCAGAAGCGGACAGATTGCCGGCCATAAGGGTTTTGAGTATTGTATACTGAAGTTTGGCGATGCTGAGCGCTCGTCAGCCGAGTTGGAAATGGCTTACTATAAAATGGCTATGGCTGCGGGTATAAACATGATGACTTGCAGAACGATAGAGGTGGAAGGTCAGAAGCATTTCATTACACATCGTTTTGATCGTGATGCGGACCGCAAATTGCACATGCAGACATTGGCGGCTCTATATCCTGATGCCGACAGCTATGAAAAGTTGCTGATGGTTTGTCGTAAGATGCGCCTGCCGGAAAGCACCCAGGAGGAAGTCTTCCGCAGGATGGTGTTCAATATCCTTGCCAACAATACAGATGATCACAATAAGAACTTCTCGTTTCTGATGGACGAAAGCGGTCATTGGCAGCTTTCTCCGGCATACGATATGACTTATATCTTCAATGCAGGTGGTTTCCTTCCAGAGAAGATGCATTGTCTGATGATGCAGGGTAAACTCCAAGGTCAGACTCTTGAAGATGCTTTGGCTCTTGGCAAAGATAATGGTATCAGAAAGGCAGAAAGCATCATAGATGAGGTCGCTTCCGCCATTCGTCAATTCAGACACTTTGCAGAAGAATGCGAAGTAAGTCAGCGTTGGATAGGTGCTGTTGAAACCACCCTTAACAATCATCTGGCCGAGTGGGGATTGTCCGAACAAAAAGAAAATGTTTCGCTTAGAATTGGTGATACTATTTTTGAAAATGTGCGTGTAGAAAAGGCGTACAAAGGCAACTATCACCTTTTATGTGAAGTAGAAGGAAAAGAACGCAAATTAGTGATTACGAGCAAGAAAGCAGAATATGCATTGATTGATAAGGTCGGCATTGATAATTTAACTGACAAGCAGCTGCATTCGTTGGTTAAAACTTTCTTTGTAAAATAATAGCCTTAGGGTTTCCTTATCAATGATTGCCATTTTTGTATCGAATTATGGAATGGTTTTGAAACTGCAGGGCATCCGAAGGTGTATTCGGTGCAGCAGAAGGCTGTCCACAGTC
>HF986322.1:22387-28232 GCA_000432655.1 Bacteroides sp. CAG:1060 | reverse complement strand
GCTCGGAGGTGAGCAGACATAAAAAGAGGTGACATCAAAGTCGAAAGACTGATAGTCACCTCTTTTTTATATTCTGTCCGCATGGTATTGACATCGTCGGAACTCCGTTCCGTTCAGAAAAGTTGTACCGCTTATACAGAATAATAGCAATTCTAATCCTTTTCCCCTTTAACTGCTTTAGGAGTCCAATTGACAAAGAATCGCATTACATTGCCCTTGTCATAACTCATATCCTTCTCCAAATAACCTGAATCCTGAATATGAATTACATTTCCTTCTCCATCAAGAACCACAAAAACAGGAAATCCGAAACGGTCGGCATGATTCAGCCTTTTCAACAGTTCTCCGGTCGCGGCATTTGGCTTCTGACGAGGATTGTAATTGACATGAACATAGACAAAATTGTCGTCTATAACCTTGGAAATATCTTCATCACGCGAAATAAAATCCGCAAAACGAAGGCACCACACGCACCAATTCCCACCAAGCTGACATATTACGTATTTACCTGACGAAGCGGCCTCCTTGACAGCACCGTCAATCTGCATGAAAGGATCTACATCTTCATCATATACCCTTTTCAGCTTTTCCTGAGCACAAAGAGCGGCGATGGACAGAAAAGCACATGCCACACCAACTATCAATTTCCTCATACGTGGCTAATTCTTTCCGGTCATTATATCAAGCACGAGCCGGTCTGTCTCATTCATTCCGTCTCTTCCTATCCTGGTAAGGTTGCGAATGCTGAGATCAACATCATCATCAATGATGCCTTCCACACAGCTCACACATTCGTGCTCCATAGCCATCATGGCAGACAGCACTGCCGTAGAAACACCACTGGTGAGTTTCATCGCGCAACTCGGTTTGGCTCCGTCGCAAATCATGCCGGTAAGATTGGCAATCATGTTCTTCACGGCATAGGTAACTTCCTTGTAGCCACCGCCCATAAGATAGGTGATTCCACAGCTGGAACCCGTAGCGGCCACCACGCAGCCGCACAATGCAGACAAGCGTCCCAGGCTCTGCTTGATGTAAATGGCTGTCAAATGGCTGAGCGTAAGAGCGCGAATGAGCTGCTCTTCATCGGAATTGTGCTCTTCAGCAAAAACAACTACAGGAAGGGTTGCCGCAATACCCTGATTACCAGAGCCGGAATTGCTCATGACCGGAATCATGGCCCCGGCCATTCTGGCATCACATGCAGCGGAGGTATAAGACAGCATCTTGATGAAAACGCTGTCCCCTATCATCTGCTTCTCCTTGTCCCTGCACAGCATCTTGCCGATACGATGTCCGAAATCTCCTTTGAAAGAAGACTCGGCGGCAGCCTTGTTCAAATCCCTTGCTTTCAGAATAAAAGACAGTTCTTCAACCGGAGATTCTGTGGCAAACTCCCAAACTTTTGAAAGAGAAAGCTCTTCTTGATGTCCGGAATCAGAGGCCGCAGATACTCCCCGGCTTCTCTTATCCATAAGCACGTCGCCATTACGCCTGATAAACACAAAATTGGTGTGGCCACCGGCAATAATCGCTTCCGACTCATCCTCTCCAGCCGCTGCAAGTACCTCCACATACAACTTCTCCTCGATACCATCCTTCAGGGCTATTTTTATCCTCCCTTCATCAATGAAACGTTTTCCCCTTTGAACATCCTCAGAAGTAACATCCCGGAGAACTTCAAGACCGTACTCCGAGCGTCCGACAAGGGCACCGAGCGCTACAGCAATAGGAAGACCTATCATCCCGGTACCGGGAATCCCTACCCCCATCGCGTTCTTCAGGATATTGGCACTAAGGTGCAAAGATATTGACTCAGGTTCTTTGCCAAGCGTCTCAGAGGCTTTGGCTACACAAAGCGCCACGGCGACAGGCTCAGTACAGCCTATCGCCGGGACAACTTCGCGATTAATAAGGTCTATTATGGCCTTACGTTCTTCCTTTTTAAGCATAAACTCTATTTAAGAACATTCGGTAACTCAAGAAGCCATGTCTTCAAGGCAGTCATCCATGCATCACGATATTCAAACTGCTTGTCCGTCCATCCATGTCCTCCCACAGGCATTATGTACATTGAGCTATACTTGATGTTGTTTTTAACAAGAGCCTCATAATACTTGATGGAGTGGCTTACCGGAACCAGGCCGTCATCAGTGCAATGCATCAGAAATGCAGGAGGAGTGTCGGCATTGACCCTCTTCTCCGCGCTATATTGAGCACACAAAGCCTCTGAAGGATTGTTCCCCAAAAGATAGTGCTGGCTTCCACGATGTGTTAAAGGAGGCTCCAGGGTGATAACCGGATAGAAAAGTACGCTGAAATCAGGTCTTTCCACCCTGTCCGAATAATCTGTGGATGACCATGCGGCAAGATGTCCTCCGGCAGAATTGCCCTGCACACCAAGCCACTTGAATCCATATTCAGCAGCACGTTCGCGCATAATTCTGAATGCTTTATGAACATCACTGATAGGTACTTCCCTATGTCCGTTCGGAAGACGATACTTCAAGACGGCATACACGATACCCATCTCGTTGTACCAAGGGGCCAGAGAGAATCCTTCTGTCTTATCCCACACATCCACATAACCACCGCCCGGGCAGGAAATAATGGCAAGTCCGTTGCAAGGACCGTCCGGAAGGAAAATTGAGAGAGTCGGTTTGGTGACATTGGTTACATGATCGCCGTAATCATACTCTTCCTTGGTTATTCCGTTACTGTTCGGAGCGCCATCAGGCCACAATTCCACCACCAAATCCGGCTTCGGATACTCAGGAAGCTTCGTTGTCCTCTGCGGCTGAGCAAAAAGATTCAGTCCGAAAAGAGCAAGGACACCGGCAGCAAGAAACGCTTTCTTCATAACAAGATTATTTAATAGTGTTTTTAACTGTCTTTACCAATTTCGAAGACGGCTTACCGTCACTCTGATAAGGCAGAAGATACCATTCTACTGTATATGTAAGTGACTCACCCGGAGCGAGGGTCGTATATGCACCCTGGCTCTCAAGCTCGATAAAAGTCTTGCCTTGATTGACATAAACCTGAATCTCCGCCTCTTTAGGAGCTTCCTCGCCGGCCTTGATATCAGGGAAATGCTTGACAAGGAGCAATTCTCCATTAGCGTATGCAAGCCAACCCTTACCGTCAGCATTGATCTTACGGTTCTCCTTATTCTCATCGAAAGTGTACCATGCACATCCCTTCTTGTCCTTAAAGTCCATTATACCGGCAGGCCAGATGTCTTTGGAAGCACACTCAAAGAAAATAAGACCATCTCCCGGAACCCTGGTAATCTCCCAAGGTGCCACCTTACGGGTCTCAAGCGAGTGATTGACGATGGAATAGCTCACCACGACGGAATTCTTTTCCGGCACAGCCTTAAACACTTTACGAATACTGTATTTGAATCTGTCGGAAATCTGACCTGTCATGACAATGGAGTCATCACTCATTTCCACCTCATAAGGATTCCTGTCATATTCTGCTACCGGCGGCCAGTTCCACTCTGTCTGAGGGCTTGTCCAAAAAGTGCTGCCGAAAGCATTAAATCTCTGAAGCTGAGAAATAACTTCTTTGTTCTCATACTTAAAAGACAACACCTTAGCTCCTTTACCAGCATCAATCACCATTGACACCTTCCCGGCGGTAATACCATAAAGCCCATCACCTTTCTTTTCGGTAAGAGGGGCTGCTGCGAAGGCGGAAACGTATGCAGCCATCGCAAATGAAACGATAGAAATGATCTTTTTCATATAGAACTAAATAATTGTTGCAGATAATATCTTCACATCCTCGAGTGGTCTGTCCGCCTCATCAGTCTGTACGTTCTGAATCTTCTCCACTATGTCAAACCCGCTTTCCAACTCACCGAACACAGTGTACTGATTGTCAAGGAAAGGTGTCCCGCCTTCCGACATATAGGCATTTCTGCGCTCTTCCGGAATACGACCAAGACCTTTTTCCACCACTATCGCATTGGCCTCGGCTTCAAGCTGCTGCTGAAGTTCCATCAACGCGTCCCTGTTCCTGTCCCGGCGCATCTGCATAATCTCATCGCGATGCTGGGATGCAAGCTGGGAAAACACTTCATTTATAGCCTGCATCTGATATTGCCTGTCCATCTGGTCCATCTTTGAGCCGCTGAACTTTTCTCCCCATACAATATAGAACTGGCAGCCGCTGCTGCGACGCTCAGGATTGACCTGATCTCCCTGTCTGGCAGCACACAATGCTCCCCTCTTATGAAAAAGCGACGGCTCAATCTCCGCAGGTATGGTATATCCCACGTCTCCGGAGCCGAGTCTCTTTCCTTTAGGTGCGTCCTTGCTGTCAGGATCCCCACCTTGAATCATGAAGCCCTTTATCACCCTATGGAACAATGTCCCTTCGTAGAACCCTTCTTTTACAAGTTTTATAAAATTGTCGCGATGCAAAGGCGTCTGGTCATATAGTTTTACAACGAGATCACCGTAATTTGTGGAAATACGTATTTTAGTCATACTAACAAGTGTCTAATCATGCGAATATACAAAAAAAGGGCCGAAAGTCATAGCTTTCGACCCTAAATATCAACTGCGCGAAATGAAGATATTACTCCTCCGCAGGCTTAAGAGTAGTATAGACATTGGTAACGTCCTCGTCATCCTCAAGAAGGTTAGTAAGTTTGTCAAGAGTAACCCTCTGCTCAGGAGTAACGTCTTTCAAATCCACATTCGGAATCTGCTCGAATCCTCCGGAGATGAGTTCAAACCCGTTCTCCTCGATGTATTTCTGAATCTGTCCGTATGCGGTATAATCACCATAGATGACGATGGAGTTATATACATTGCCATCCTTGTCCTCTTCCTCAGACTCGAACATCTCGTCAACGCCATAATCAATCATCTCAAGCTCAAGCTCCTCTATATCAACGCCGTCCTTAGGCTTGATACGGAACATACACTTATGATCGAACATGAAGCTCACAGAACCAGACGTACCGAGAGAACCTCCGCACTTGGTAAAATAACTTCTTACGTTGGCTACCGTACGTGTATTGTTGTCCGTAGCGGTCTCCACGAGGTATGCGATACCGAACGGACCGTATCCTTCAAATGTCACCTCCTTGAAATCACCCTGCTTGCTTTCAGTAGCTTTCTTGATGGCACGCTCGATATTCTCCTTAGGCATCTGCTCGGTACGGGCTTCTGCCATAAGCGCACGCAAACGCGGATTACCGGTAACATCCGGGCCGCCCTGCTTTACAGCGATAGTGATTTCCTTTCCAAGCTTGGTAAAAGTGCGGGCCATGTGCCCCCAGCGCTTCATTTTTCTTTCCTTGCGGAATTCAAATGCTCTTCCCATATCTCACCTCCAACAAATTATTCTGAAACCCTTGCAATAGAAGCCGAGATATCGTATGCCTCTACAGACTGAGGATACATATCTTCAATTTTGTTGTAGCATGCAAGCGCGCTGGCCTTGTCTCCAAGAGCCTCGTAAGCAAGTCCGGCCTTCATAAGATATCCGGCAGCAAATACATTGTCGGAAATAGAAGCTGCCTTCTCGAAACAATCTACCGCAGCCTTATAGTTCTGAAGTCCTACGTAAGCATCTCCCTCGCAAGCCTTGGCACGAGCGGCAAGGATAGGCTCCTTGACATTATACTTCTTAAGGTATGAGATAGCATCCTCGAAATTTCCGAGATTCAACTCACAGATGGCAGCATAGAAATATACCGCCTTGCCGGCTTTGGCGCCGTAATTCTTAATCACATCAGCGAAACCGAGGTTGTTGCCGTCTCCGTTGAGAGCAAGCTCATACTCGCCGCTCTGGAAGCTCTGCTCAGCAGGGAAAGCCTGCTCCC
>HF986322.1:10748-22375 GCA_000432655.1 Bacteroides sp. CAG:1060 | reverse complement strand
AAAAGCCTGCTCCATAGCCTCATTGCACTGACTCTGATATACGAATTTGTTGTACAAAAGAATACCGAGTCCAACAACCACTATGGCAGCAAGTGTAATCCACATGGTCTTGCCATACTTGGTGAAGAACTTTTCTGTAGAAGATACGGTCTGTTCAAGATTCTCCTGAATAGCCTCTTCTCTTTTTGATTTTGTGTTGGCCATATTGAAATAATTTTAATAATCAAATTAATAGTCTGCAAAAATACAAAAATTCCTTCAACTATACAAGAGAGGGCAAGCTATTGCTTAAATTGAGTTTATTGACTACCTTTGTCTGATGCCCATTTTGGAGAAAATAGTCATTCAGGACTTCAGGAACATCGAGTTGCAGGAGCTCAGTTTCTCCCCGAAGATCAACTGTATCAGCGGAGGAAACGGAGAAGGAAAGACCAATCTGCTCGATGCGATATGGTATTTGTCCATGACCAAGAGCGCATTCAACGGTAGCGACAAGTTCAACTTCCGCCACGGGTGCGACTCGTTTTCACTGATGGGCACATACAGCATGCCGTCCGGAGTCAGTTCAAGATTCAGCATAAGCGTAAGCAGCACCGGGGAGAAACGCCTCAAAAGGGACGACAAGCCATACGACAGGCTGTCCACCCACATCGGGCAGCTGCCCATAGTGATGGTATCCCCTGCCGACACGGCTCTGATAAGCGAATCCGGCGAAGAACGCCGCAGATTTGTCAATCTTGTCCTCTCTCAATTGGATCAGGAATACATGACCGCCCTCCAGCAGTATAACAGACTGCTTCTCCAGCGCAACAAACTGCTCAAGGACGGATTTGCCGACGAAGAGTACCTTGATGTCATAGATCAAAGAATGGAAGACCTGTCCGAACCCATTTTCAAGGCAAGGCAGGCATTTTGCGAGAGCATTCTTCCATATACCCGGGACTACTACGACAAAATCTGCTCCGGACGCGAGCAGATAGACATTCAATACCGCTCCGACCTGTCCAGGGATTCTCTCGGGAATATTTTCCGAGAGAGCAGAGAGCGAGACAAACTGCTCAAATACACAAGTTGCGGTATCCAAAGAGATGATTTTCTTTTCTCCATCAACTCAATGCCCATAAGATATTGCGGCTCGCAGGGACAGAAGAAATCGTTTCTGGTCGCACTCAAGTTCTCACAGTACGACGTAATGGGAAAGACCTGCAGGACAGTCCCTACCCTGCTGCTTGATGACTTGTTCGACAAATTTGACCCGCACAGGGTCGAAAATTTGCTTTCCATCGTAAGCGACAAGGCTTTCGGCCAGATATTCATTACGGACCCGGACATATCCAGAACCAGGGCGATTGTCGATTCTCTCGCCAGCGAAAGAGCATATTTTATAGCAAAAGGCGGCACATTCCACAGAGATGAGTAGTTTAGGACGGAAAAAGGCGGAGAGCATGGATTCTCTCATCAAAGCCTGGATAAAGACCAACAGGATAGCAACCCCGTTGAACCGGCATCTTGTATTCTCCGCGTGGGATCAGGCGTCAGGAGCAGGACATTATACCATTCGCAGGTATTTCAAAGACGGCAAATTGTACATAACGCTGAACTCCTCCGTGGTACGAAGCCAATTGTCCTTCCAGAAAGATCTTCTTATCGAGAAGATGAACAGCATCCTGTCCGGCAATGAACTTTTCACCAAGGACAACCTGTACATATCATATATTAAAGAGCTTATTCTGAAATGAAAATAGTTGCAGACAAGTCAATTCCGTTCATAGAAGGCGTTTTCGAGCCGTACGCCGACATCATATATAAAGAAGGTCCGGCCATCTCCAGAGAAGATTTGACAGATGCCGAAGCTCTCATCATACGCACACGTACAAAGTGCGACGCCGCCCTTCTGGATGGAACATCCGTCAAAATAATAGCCACGGCCACATCCGGGACAGAGAATATCGATGTCCGGTATTGCCAGAGTCACGGGATATACTTCAAGAATGCATCCGGATGCAATGCAGGAGGCGTCTCAAACTACGTCTTCTCAGCAATATTCGGCGCCGCTGCCAAGAAAAGCATTTCGCTTGCCGACCTCACGTTAGGAATCATAGGAATGGGAAGCGTCGGACAGAGAGTGGAAGCAATGGGACGGGCCTTGGGATTCAAGATAATGAGACATGACCCAAGAAAAGCCGAGATAGAATGGTACACGCAGTTCAGCACTTTGGATGAACTGCTGTCCCAAGCCGACATCATCACACTCCACATTCCGCTCAATGACACGACCAGAGGCATGTGCAACGCGGCATTTTTCGAAAAAATGAAACCGGGAGCCTTCTTCATCAACACCGCTCAAGGCGACCTTGTAGTAGAAAATGACCTTATAGACGCCATTCCCCGTCTGGGACCCGTAATAATTGACGCATGGAGTCACGAACCGTCTGTCAATACGAGACTTATAAATCTCGCGGCGATAGCGACTCCTCATATTGCCGGCTATTCTCTTCAAGGCAAGCAAATCGGATCGTCCATGGCAGTAAGAGCCGTGGCAAGATTCATGAGCATAAGCGAACTGTATGATTTCTTCCCTTCTACGGACAACATGGAATATCAAGCGGTAAAACTTGACATCCTGGACAAATCACAAGGGCAGATAGCAGCCATAATGCAGTACAACTACCCTATTTTCACCGATGACTTCATGTTCAGGGTAAACCCTACAAAATTCGAAGAACTGAGAAGCAATTACAGTTACAGACGGGAATTCTACTTGTAAACACTAAAAATAACCGATATGGACAAATCGAAAATAGCAGCTCAGACAGAGCGTTTCCGCAACGGATTTCCTTGGCTGGACATAGTTGCCCCGGCCACTCCGGATAAAGGTATCGAAATACTAAGCGCAGCACAGGCCGAAGCCGCCGCCGCTTATGCGGACAGCGCGGAGGTAAAAGGGAAATGCAAGTTTGTACCGGCCTCCGGCGCAGCTTCCCGTATGTTCAAGGATATATACGCGGGGATGGACAAGACCAACGACGCCGTCATAAAACTCGCTGACAATCTCGAGAAGTTCGCGTTCTACACAGAGGACATATTCGGACACGGGCCGTATGACCCGCAATCCACCGCACGCAAACTGCTCACGGACGAGGGGCTGAATTACGGAAGCAAGCCAAAAGGTGTACTTGCATTCCACCGTTATGCCGATGAAATACGCACCGCCCTTGCAGAACATCTCGTTGAAGGACAGGCTTATATGCGCAATTCCGACAATAGTGTCAACCTAATTGTCACCATCTCCCCGGAGCACCGCCACCTGTTTGAGGAAGCACTCGGTGACATCAAAGACAAGTACGAAAAGCGGTATGGCGTGCAATACAACATCTCCTTCACCTATCAGGACAAAGAGACCGACACCATCGCCGTGGACACCGACAACCGACCTTTCATCAAGGAAGACGGCAGCATACTCACAAGACCGGCGGGACACGGTGCACTCATATACAATCTGAACGGCATCCGGGAAGAACTGGTGTCCATAAAGAACATTGACAATGTCTGCGTGGAACGGATGCAGCCTACGACATATCATTGGAAAAAAGTGCTTATGGGCCGCGCCCTGCAACTCCGTGACCGAATCAGAGGATATATCTATGCGCTTGACCAGCTGACGGATACCAGAAGCCAAATAGCCAATGCATCCGGAGCACCGTTCATCACATTCAATATTCCGGACGACCCGTACGGCACGGACGAATGCCAGAGCCTGTGCAATGAAATCGAACAATTCTTAAAAGACGAGCTCTGCATAGAACTTCCGGAAGCGAGAAGCTGCAAAGACCGGGCCCTGACACTCAGAAGCAAGCTTGACAGACCTATAAGAGTCTGCGGAATGGTAAGAAATGAAGGAGAGCCCGGCGGCGGACCATTCATTGTAAAAGACAAGAAGGGCGCCACATCTCTACAGATTCTGGAGTCTGCACAGATAGACAAGTCAAACCCCGTATCGCTCGAAGCGTTCAACTCTGCCACGCACTTCAATCCGGTAGATTTGGTATGCTGTCTCAAAGACCACAACGGCAAGAGTTTCAACCTCCTCGATCACGTGGACAATGAGACCGGACTCATCAGCCAAAAGAGTTATAAAGGCCACACACTCAAGGCTTTGGAGCTCCCTGGACTTTGGAACGGTTCGATGTCTGACTGGAACACCCTGTTTGTAGAAGTACCGATAGAGACATTCAATCCCGTCAAAACCGTTCTTGATTTGTTGCGGCCGGCACATCAATAGTTTACAAATCTGATTTTTTTATTATCTTTGTGTGTTTGTTTAGTAGTAAATAGCACATAAAGATATATGAGTATCCAGCAAGAAAAAATCAAGGAATTGGTTGAGCGCAGGGTCTCCGCCAAATTGGGAGGAGGTCAGAAGCGCATAGATGCCCAGCATGACAAAGGCAAGCTCACAGCACGTGAAAGACTTGCACTTCTGCTTGACGAGGGCAGTTTTGAAGAATTCGACATGTTCGTGCAGCACCGCTGCACAGACTTCGGAATGGAAACATCCCATACAGACGGAGACGGCGTCGTTACCGGACAAGGTACAATCGACGGCCGTCTCGTTTATGTTTTTGCTCAGGACTTCACCGTCAACGGAGGTTCCCTCTCCAAGACCATGTCGGAGAAGATTTGCAAAGTGATGGACATGGCCGTACGCAACGGCGCTCCTGTCATCGGCCTTAACGATTCAGGCGGAGCCCGTATCCAGGAAGGCATCGACGCCCTTGCCGGATACGGAGAGATTTTCGAACGCAATATTCTGGCAAGCGGAGTTGTTCCGCAGATCAGCGGAATCTTCGGACCTTGCGCCGGCGGAGCCGTCTATTCCCCTGCCCTGACTGACTTCACCCTTATGGTGGAAAATACATCCTACATGTTCCTTACCGGACCGTCGGTTGTCAAGTCAGTGACTGGAGAAGTGGTAGATCAGGAAACTCTCGGAGGAGCGAGTGTGCACACCACCAAATCAGGAGTTGCACATTTCAGCGCACCAAGCGAGCAGGACGGTATCGCAACCATAAAGAAACTTCTTTCTTTCCTCCCGCAGAACAATCTGGAGACCGCCCCGGAAAGACCGACTTCGGATCCTGTCGGACGTATGGAGGACAGTCTGAACAATATCATCCCGGACAATCCCAACAAGGCATACGACATGTACGGTGTCATCAAAGCCATTGTGGATGATGGCGAGTTCTTCGAAGTACACAAGAATTTCGCACAGAATATCATCGTTGGATTCGCCCACATGGGAGGACGCAGTGTCGGAATCGTCGCCAACCAGCCTAACTGGCTCGCCGGATGCCTTGATATCAACGCTTCGCGCAAAGCTTCCAGGTTCGTACGTTTCTGCGACGCATTCAACATCCCTCTGGTATCCCTGGTGGACGTACCGGGATTCCTGTGCGGAACCAATCAGGAATACGGCGCCATAATTTCAAATGGAGCAAAACTCCTCTACGCATACGGAGAAGCCACGGTACCTAAGGTAACCATCACCCTTAGAAAGAGTTATGGTGGCGCCCATATCGTAATGAGCTGCAAACAGCTTCGCGGCGACATCAATTATGCATGGCCATCCGCCAATTTCGCAGTCATGGGAGCGGAAGGCGCCGTAGGCATCATTTACGGCAAGGAACTCAAGGCAGAAACCGATCCGGCCAAGAGCGCCGCTCTTGCAGAAGCCAAGAAGCAAGAATACAACGATCTGTTCTGCAACCCGTACCAGGCTGCCAAGAAAGGTTACATAGAAGACATTATCGAGCCTCGCAACACGCGTTTCCGCGTAATCAGAGCCCTCGAAACATTGAACGGAAAACGCCAGGAAATACCTGCCAAGAAACATGACAACCTTCCTTTATAATATGATGCTCCTAACAGCAGGAGCGGACAGAATGCTCCAGACCGACCCGCACGGGTGGACGCTGACTCTTATCAGCGTCAGTGTGGTGTTCGTGGCTCTGATCATCCTGTACTTTTTATACACCTTATCCGGGAACATATTCTCAGGAAAGGTCAAACTTCCTTCCGGCCAGAAGAAGTCTTCAAAAACCCAGGACATGGACGCGGTGGCCCTCGCCATAGCACTTGCTCTTGATGCCGAGACTTCTTCCGGAGAGACGGAGGCCGCAATAGCTACCGCCCTTCACCTGTACATGAGCGATGCCGTGCATGACGTGGAGCCGGGATTCATCACTATCCGCAGAAATCCGGCATCAAATTGGGCCGACAAGCAGTTTAATTTCAGAAAATCAACAAAGTAATGAAAGAATATAAATTCAAAATCAACGGCAAGGATTTTCATGTTGCCGTAAATGGGATAAGTGGCACAAAGGCTGATGTCACTGTCAACGGGGTAAATTATGACGTAGAGCTCGAAAACGCTGTGGCTCCTGTTCAGCAGGCCGCACCGGCTCAGACTGCACCGGTAGCTCCTGTAGCCGCCGCTCCTCAGGCACCGTCAGCCGCATCGGCCCCTGCAACCGGAGGCAAAGCTATCACTTCCCCGCTTCCGGGCGTAATTATCAGCGTGGATGTAAAGGAAGGTTCGGTTGTCAAGAGAGGCCAGAAAGTGGCAGTCATTGAAGCCATGAAGATGGAGAATGATATTCTTGCAGATGTGGACGGAACCGTAACTGCCGTACACGTCTCCAAGGGCGACACAGTAGCAGAAGACGCTAAAATCGTGACCATAGCATAATGGAGACCGCAATAGAGAGTCTGCAGCAGTTCTGGCAGTTCACCGGATTCTACAACTGCACTTGGCAGCACATCGTGATGGTATGCATAGGCTTGATATTCATCACGCTTGGTATTGTCAAGAAATGGGAGCCACTGCTTTTGGTTCCAATCGGATTCGGTATGATCATAGGCAACATTCCTCTCCCGATGGGAATGAATGTGAGCATCTATGAAGAAGGATCCGTACTCAATATCCTCTACCAAGGTGTAAGACAGGGCTGGTATCCGCCACTTATCTTCCTGGGAATCGGTGCAATGACCGACTTTTCCGCACTTATCTCCCAGCCGAGGTTGATTCTTATCGGAGCCGCCGCCCAGATGGGTATCTTCGGAGCTTATCTGCTGGCCCTGACTATGGGATTCGCTCCCAACGAGGCCGGTGCGATAGGAATTATCGGTGGTGCCGACGGTCCTACCGCCATCTTCCTGAGCTCAAAGCTGGCGCCGGAACTTATGGGTACAATCGCCGTATCGGCGTATTCCTATATGGCCCTGGTTCCAGTTATCCAGAAGCCGATCATGCTCCTTCTCACAACCAAAAAGGAAAGAGTTATCCGCATGAACAAGCCACGCATCGTGAGCCAGAAAGAGAAAATCGTATTCCCTATCATCGGCTTTATCTGCACAGCGTTCATAGTTCCTTCAGGATTGCCACTTCTGGGAATGCTCTTCTTTGGTAACCTCCTCAAAGAAAGCGGAGTAACCAAGAGACTTGCCACGACTGCAAGCGGTCCGCTCATCGACGTTGTCACCACCCTTATCGGTGTCACCGTGGGTGCGTCCACACAGGCTGACGTGTTCCTTACAGGCAATTCCGTGAAGATATTCGGTCTCGGTCTGCTGTCATTCATAATTGCCACGGCATGCGGAGTACTGTTTGTAAAATTCATGAACATCTTCCTTCCGGAAGGCAAGAAAATCAATCCGCTTATCGGTAATGCCGGAGTGTCTGCCGTGCCTGATGCCGCTCGAGTATCAGAGGTAGTCGGACTTGAAGCGGATCCGGGCAACCACCTTCTTACCCATGCCATGGCACCTAATGTCGCCGGAGTCATCGGGTCTGCCGTTGCAGCCGGTATTCTGCTTGGATTCCTCGGATAACATGGACATTTGTTACAAAAGAATTAAAAGCTCTGCCAAAAAGCGGAGCTTTTTTTTATTTAATCGAAACCTCTTGATTTTGGTAAGTTTTTTGTATAGATTTGTATGATTTAATTACGATTAATAACAATACATTCCAATATGTCCAACAAATTACAGGAACTCACGGACAGACTCTATAACGAAGGTCTGTCAAAAGGAAAAGAAGAGGGAGAAATTCTTCTCTTCAAGGCACGCAAGGAAGCAGACGAAATAATAGCAAACGCCCGCAAGCAGGCGGAAGATATAGTGACCGAGGCAGAGAATCGGGCGGCTCAACTGAAAGAAAAAGCCGAGTCAGATATCAAGATGGCTTCAGAGCAAGCTTTGATGGCTACGAAAAAAGACATCGAAAACCTCCTCGTGAATGCACTTTGTGCAGAAGAGACGGAAAAAGTCCTCTCCGAGGAGAAATTCCTGAAGGAAATCATTCTCGCTGTCGCTCAGAAATTCAGCACACAGCAGTCAGAAGACATATCCTTAGTGCTTCCGGCATCTTTGAAAAGTATGTTGGAGCCATGGGTGTCCACAGAGTTGAAAAAAGCACTCAAAAAAGAAATCAGCGTCGATTTCTCGAAAAAAATCAAGGGCGGTTTCAGCATTGGCCCACAAAACGGCAGCTGGTACATCAGCATGAGCGATGAAAGCTTCAAGGCTCTGATTTCCGAGTACCTCAGACCAGTCACCAAAAAACTGCTCTTCGGATAGGGATGAACAACTACGAATACATAGTTGCCAGTCTCCCTGTAATCGAACCGGGTTCCCGACTCGGTTCCTCTTCTGCTGCGAATGCCCTTATTGACGACATTCGTGAGCAGTTGAGCAATAAAGACAACGCCCTTGTAACCATGCTTCTTGACGGATTCGATCCGGAGAAGCTCAATGCTGGATTCTATCGGGCCTGTCTTGGAAGCGGCAGCCGTTTTCTAAGGGAGTATTTCCTCTTTGACCTGTTCTTGCGCAACACTAAGGTGGAGTATCTCAATGCTTCGCTCGGCAGGCCTGAGGGGAAGGACGTACTTCTTCTCGAAGAGTTGGAAGATTACGAATTCGAGCAGAAAGAGGAAATTGTCGAAATTCTCTCCGGAACTGACATAATCGGCAGAGAGAAAGGCTTGGACATGGCTATTTGGGAGCATGTCGAGGAAGTCACCACAATGGACGTCTTCGATATGGACGCCATACTCGGATTCATCGCCCGCCTCAAAATCATCGACAGATGGGACAAGCTTGACCCGGAAACGGGAGCGGAACTCTTCCGCAGGCTTATCAAGGAGATACGGGCTACATACGATAACAAAAAACAAATATAGAAATGCAGACAAAAGGTAAGGTAACCGGCATCGTTTCCAACCTCGTCACTGTGACCATCGACGGACCTGTAGCGGAGAATGAACTCTGCCACATCAAGCTCGGTGACACCAATCTTCTGGCAGAAGTGATTAAAGTGACCGGCGACAAGGCATCGGTGCAGGTTTTCGAGAGCACTCGAGGTCTCCAGAACGGGGACAGTGTGGAATTCCTCGGCAAGATGCTTGAAGCAACTTTAGGGCCGGGACTCATGTCCAGTGTATATGACGGTCTCCAGAACGACTTGACCACAATGGAAGGTGTATTCCTCAAGAGAGGAGAGTACACGGACCCTCTCAATCACGAGAAGTTGTGGGAATTCAAGCCTATAGCGGAAGTCGGAGACAAGGTAGAAGCCGCGAGCTGGCTCGGTGAAGTGAAGGAAGGATGGCTTCCTCACAAGATTATGGTACCATTCTCTTTCAAGGGGGAATATACCGTCAAGAGCATAACAAAGGCCGGAGAATACAACATTGACACTGTCATCGCCACGCTCACGGACGAGCAGGGAGAGGACCACGATGTGACAATGGTTCAGAAATGGCCGGTAAAGGTGGCGGTAAAGGCATACGCACAGAAGCCGCGCCCTCGCAAAATAATGGAAACGGGAGTACGTGTGATAGATACTTTCGACCCTATCGCTGAAGGCGGCACAGGATTTATCCCTGGACCTTTCGGATGCGGAAAGACCGTATTGCAGCACGCTATCGCCAAGCAGGGCGAAGCTGACGTGATAGTAATGGCGGCTTGTGGCGAACGTGCCAACGAGGTCGTGGAGATTTTCACGGAGTTCCCTGAACTCATAGACCCGCACACCGGACGCCACCTTATGGAGCGTACCACTATCATCTGCAATACCTCCAACATGCCGGTTGCCGCCCGTGAGGCTTCAGTTTATACCGCAATGACCATTTGCGAATACTACAGAGCCATGGGTCTGCGCTGCCTTCTGCTGGCTGACTCGACTTCACGTTGGGCACAGGCATTGAGAGAGATGTCCAACCGTATGGAAGAGCTCCCGGGAGCAGATGCCTTCCCTGTGGACCTTTCATCCATCATCGCCAACTTCTACTCACGTGCAGGAATGGTTGAGCTGAACAATGGAAAGACCGGAGCCATCACGTTCATAGGTACGGTCTCCCCTTCCGGCGGTAACCTCAAAGAGCCTGTCACGGAATCCACCAAGAAAGCGGCCCGCTGCTTCTACGCACTTGAGCAGAGCCGTGCAGACCAGAAGAGATATCCATCAGTCAACCCGATTGACTCATACTCAAAATATCTCGAATACCCTGAGATTGTAGAGTACCTTGATGAGAAAATCGAAAAGGGATGGGTGGATAAGGTACTGAAAGCCAAGAATATAGTAAGAAGAGGAAAGGAAATGTCCGACCAGATCAACATTCTTGGCGACGACGGTGTACCGATGAGTTACCATGAAGCTTTCTGGAAGTCGGAACTTGTGGATTTCGCCTTCCTCCAGCAGGATGCCTTCGATGACATCGATGCCCTCTGCCCAATGGAAAGGCAGAAATATATGCTCGACCTCCTTATGGATATCTGCGAACGCCATTTTGAGTTCTCCGATTTCGAGGAATGCCGCTCATTCTTCAAGAAGATGATCAATATCATACGGCAAATGAACTATACGGCATTCAAATCAGACAAGTTCAACGATTATCAGCAGCAGCTGAACAAGTTTATTGCGTAAAATATGGCAAAAGTATATAACCGCACATACACCAAGCTCCACGCCATCACCAAGGCCACAGTATCACTCAAGGCCGAAGGCGTGTCCAACGACGAGCTTGCACTGGTTAACGGACGCCTCGCCCAGGTAGTGAAGACAAAGGGAGACATCGTAACCCTGCAGGTATTCTCCGGCACGGAAGGCATGCCTACGGATGCGGAGGTATCATTTCTGGGAGCCCCTCCTACCCTGAGAGTCAGCGAACAGCTTTCAGGAAGATTCTTCAATGCCTACGGCAAGCCGATTGACGGAGGTCCGGAGACAGAAGGAGAAATACGGGAAATCGGCGGTCCTTCCGTCAACCCGTACAAGCGCCGCCAGCCCTCTGAACTTATTCCTACCGGAATAGCAGGTATCGACCTTAACAACACATTGGTGTCAGGACAGAAGATTCCTTTCTTCGCCGACCCGGATCAGCCATACAACAAGGTAATGGCCGATGTTGCGCTTAGGGCAGACGTCGATAAGATTATTCTCGGAGGAATGGGTCTTTCCAATGACGATTACCTGTTCTTCCGCAACGAATTCGAATCGGCAGGAGCACTCGACAGAATCGTATCGTTTGTAAACACCACCGAAGATTCCCCGGTAGAGCGTCTTC
>HF986322.1:4778-10717 GCA_000432655.1 Bacteroides sp. CAG:1060 | reverse complement strand
GATATGGCGCTTACCGCCGCAGAGTATTTCGCTGTGGACAAGAACGAAAAGGTCCTTGTACTGCTCACCGACATGACACTCTATGCGGATGCCCTGTCCATCGTATCCAACCGTATGGACCAGATTCCGTCCAAGGATTCCATGCCTGGTTCCCTGTACTCAGACCTTGCCAAGATATATGAAAAGGCTGTACAGCTACCTGACGGAGGTTCCATCACCATCATAGCGGTCACGACCCTCAATGACGGGGACATCACTCACGCCATCCCGGACAATACCGGATATATCACCGAGGGACAGCTGTTCCTGCGTGCCGACTCCGACTCCGGAAAGGTCATCATCGACCCGTTCCGTTCGTTGAGCCGACTCAAACAGCTCGTGCAGGGCAAGAAGACCAGAGAGGACCATTCACAGGTAATGAATGCAGGTGTCCGTCTGTATGCTGACGCCCAGAACGCAAAGACCAAGATGGAGAACGGTTTCGATCTTTCGGACTATGACCTCAGGTGTCTTGACTACGCCAAGGAATACGCGACAAGGCTTCTGTCCATAGATGTAAACATCGGAATTGAAGAAATGCTCGACACGGCATGGGAAATATTCGCCAAATATTTCAGCCCGGCGGAGACAGGCATCAAACAGGTATTCATCGACAAATATTGGAAGAAATAATTTATCGTGGCAATCAAGTTTCAATACAATAAAACTTCTTTAACGAACCTCGGGAAACAGCTGAAGGTGCG
The DNA here is from genome assembly GCA_000432655.1 of Bacteroides sp. CAG:1060. Classification (GTDB taxonomy): domain Bacteria; phylum Bacteroidota; class Bacteroidia; order Bacteroidales; family UBA932; genus Cryptobacteroides. The sequence goes on along the minus strand of HF986322.1, from coordinate 9,974 downwards.
TAAGAATGCCCTGCCGACCTTGAAGAACAAGGAAGCGGCCCTGCGTTCGAGCGTGCAGACTGCAAAAGCAGAAGCCAGGAGGCTCGCTGAAGAACTGGAACGTGCCATCTCTGAATACGACTATCTTTCCGCTCTGTGGAACGAGTTTGAGCCCGGACTGATTACCATTACAGACGTGGAACTTCAGACCGTCAAAGTAGCAGGAGTCAACACTCCGAAACTCGGAGAAATCCACTATTCGCTCAAAGAGTTCAACGCCTTCACCAAACCGGCATGGTATGCGGATGGAGTCAATATACTCAAGAAACTCACACGACTCGGTATAGAGTCTGAAGTGTATATGAGAAAAAGAGACATCCTGGAATTCAACCGCAAGAAGACCACTCAGAAAGTAAATCTCTATGAGAAGGTGCAGATTCCGGGGTATCAGGAAGCCATTCGCAAGATCAAGCGATACATGGAGGACGAAGAAAATCTCTCCAAAGCGGCCTCAAAGATAGTCAAGACAAGGCACGAAGAAGAAGAAAAGGAGGAAGAGATATGATTTCCGCAATGACCAAATACACTTTCCTGCTTCTGAATGGAGACAGGAACAGATTTCTTGAAGACCTTCAAGGGCTTGGAGTTGTGGACATCAAACGCTCATCCAAGCCTGTCGATGATGTCTCCGGAAAGATTGTAGTCAGGATAGAGGAACTCAAAGAGAGAATCAAAGAGATTTCCTCCGGTTCGGACCGGCAGACTGAAGCCATCAAGACCAAGCTCACAGAACTGCGCAAGGCACTTTCAGATGCGGAGCCATGGGGAAGTTTTGACAAAGATGCGCTGCAGCGTTTCGATATCAAGTTGTATGCTGTCGCAAAGAAATCATTCAATCCTGAATGGAAAGACAACTATGCTCTGGATATCATCAGCGAAGACGGCACCAAAATCTATTTTGCTATTGCAGGAAGCGCAGAAGGCTTTCCGCTCAAAGAGATTCCGGTACCAAATAGAAGCTGCGTCGAACTGAAATCAGAGATACAGTCTCTCGAAAAAGAGCTTGAGAGTCATATTTCAGAGCTCACATCCAGAAAAGTCGAAATTCCTCAGATACAGGAAGAGATTCAGAGTCTTTATTCGGAGCTCAGTCTATATCTCGCCGAGGCCACCGGAAAGAAATCGGTAGAAGACAGCATAGTCATTTTCGAGGGTTATGCTCCGGAAGATACAGACTCCACACTGTGCGAGGCTTTCGACAAGATGGACATCTACTACATCAAGGAGAAAGCCACATCGGAGGACAAGCCGCCTATCAAGCTTAAGAACAATGCATTTGTAAGACAGTTTGAACCTCTTACAAGGATGTACGGAATGCCGGTATATGACGAGTTCGACCCGACAGTGTTCCTAAGCATCTTCTATCTGTTGTTCTTCGCCATGTGTATGGGCGACGCAGGATACGGCATATTGCTTATCATCATAGGACTGGTCCTTCGCAAGAAGAAAGGAGGACTTGCCGACATGTGGGGCCTGGTGACCATACTCGGAGGAGGAACGGTCGTTGTAGGTCTTGTCATGGGCACGTTCTTCGGCGTGAACCTCTACGAGCAGAGCTGGATTCCTGAATGGATGAAAAAGTGCATGATAGTCGGAGATGTCAATGTCGGAAACGCATCCTACTCCAAGCAGATGATACTCTCCCTCGGAATAGGTGTGCTTCATATCTGTCTGGCGATGATAACCAAGACCATCTGGGCGATAAAACGCAACGGCTTCAAACACAGTCTCAGTACGACCGGGTGGACATTGCTTATTGTCGGCTCCATCATAGGTCTTTCCGTAGGCCTCACAGGAGTTATCTCGGAAGTCGCCATGAAGTTCCTGCTCATCGGCATCGCAGCCATATCAGCCCTCGGCATCTTCATATTCAACAAATGGGGACGTTCGCCTATAGTGAATATCGGAGCCGGTCTGTGGGACACCTATAATATGGCTTCCGGTCTTATGGGTGACGTGCTAAGCTATGTCCGTCTCTATGCGCTCGGACTTTCCGGCGGTATGCTGGGACAGACTTTCAATCTCATTGCAGACATGGTCAAGGGTACCGACCCTACATGGCAGTGGATTCCTTTCATAGTAATACTGTTGTTCGGACACGTACTTAACCTCGGTTTGAGTGGATTGGGCGCATTCGTACACCCTCTGCGACTGAATTTCGTAGAGTTTTTCAAGAATGCAGGATATGAAGGCCAGGGCGTGGAGTACAATCCGGTAAGAAAATAAGTAAAACCAATAAATTCACAATTATGCTCAACACAATTCTCGGTTATCTCGGACTCGGACTCATGTTCGGTCTCGCAGCAATCGGATCTGCCATCGGCACCACAATCGCCGGTAATGCAGCGGAAGGCGCACTCAAGAAGGCACCTGAGAAATCATCTACCTACATGATTCTTTCCGCCCTCCCTGCAACACAAGGTCTTTACGGATTCCTCGGATTCATCCTCTGGAGATCAAAGGACATCGCAGCAGCCGGTCCGCTTTATTTCGGTATCGGTCTCAGCGTAGGTATTGTCTGCCTGATCTCAGCCATCCGCCAGGGTCAGGTATGTGCAAATGGTATCGTCGGCGTAAGCCAGGGTCACAACGTAATGGTCAACACACTTATTTACGCCGCACTCCCTGAGTTCTACGCCATCCTTGCGCTGCTTACATCCATCCTCCTTCCTGTATTCTAGGAAAAGAGAACGCATAAGATTGCAACAAAACCCCGAAAGTCACATTCGTGAAACTTTCGGGGTTATTTGTCAGATTAAACTCGTACTTGAATCAGAACTTCAGAGCAAGTCCGAAGCCACAGCTCTGCGGGCCAAGAGAAAGCTGCACCGGCACGCCGCCGACCTGAGCCACATTGAAGCCTTTAACCATCTTTTTCAGATTGGTGTCGCCGACACAAAGCAGCACTACACCCGTACAACAAGCCACACTGCTCACTATGCAGGTAATCCCTAAAGCTGACGCCGCTCCAAGCAATTCATCGGTTCCACTGGCACCTCCGGCAGTTGTTCCGCCTTCAGCCGTCCCGGAGGTCCCTCCGCCAATAACTCCGAAGATGCCGCCTATCACTCCCTCAAATCCTTTGCCAACAGCTCCGCCAACAAAATAAGCAATGCACAATCCTCCACTGATCCCAGCTACCGCACCGCCGCTGATTGCCGTAATCATGCCGGCATTCCTGATTTTTGAGTTATGAACCCATCGTGCGGATGCATCTGCACCAAAATTATCAGAGATGTACGCTAACGAAGCTTCCTTCCCAAGTTTTTCACCGTCCACTTTGATCCATCTTCCACTTTTCTCTATCACCACAGGCTCCGATGCATAAGAGACATTCTGAACAATGAGTATGCCCAGAATCACTAAAATCAAAACGTGAAACAATGTTCTCATAACTCACAGATATAATCAAAACAACTTCTGACAGACGTAAACGGGCGTACCTTCGAATCGGCAACGGCCACATGAGCAGGATGGACAGAATATGCTTTGAGAGCTTCTTCAGACTCCAGTGTGCAGTCCAGCATGACATCTGCGTTTGACGACAAAAGCCTGCCATCCACCTGAACGTTAACTTCAAGAAGACCAGGAACAACACCCACCAAAGACTCCAACCCCTCCTTGATTCCCGCCTTCACTATAGACTTTTCCGCATCGGACAACTCACTCTTGAGAGTCCATAAAATAATGTGTTTGACCATAATAGTTCAGTTTTGTTCCACGCAAATATAATTAAAATATCTAAATACAAATTATTTTCTCAACGCCCGCATGGCATTGAGCACCGCAAGCACTGTCACTCCGACATCTGCCATAACCGCCATCCACATCGTGCCAAGCCCCAGTGTAGCTAGCAGCAACACGCTCACTTTCACCACGATAGCAAACCAGACGTTCTCCTGTGCAATCCTTAAGGTCCGGTGCGCAATCATCACCGCTTCCGCTATCTTGACCGGTTTGTCATCCATGAGCACCACATCCGCAGCCTCAATGGCAGCATCACTCCCAAGACCGCCCATCGCTATTCCGATATCGGCACGCTTAAGCACGGGAGCATCATTTATGCCGTCTCCCACAAAAGCAAGGCAGCGTCCCTGAGGCTTCGAGGCAAGATACCGCTCCACATAATCCACCTTGTCAGATGGCAGCAATTCGGTGTGACACTCATCAATGCCAAGTTTGGAAGCGACATCCTCCCCCACTTCCCGCCGGTCTCCGGTAAGCATGACAATCTTCCGCACTCCAAGCGCTCTGAGCCTGGAAACAGCATCCCTACTGTCTTCCTTTATCTTGTCGTTGATGATGATATGTCCCACATACACCCCGTCCACAGCTACATGTATGATAGTGCCGACCTTATTGCAATCGTGCCATTTGGCGCCTATGCTGTCCATCATCTTGGAATTTCCTACGCAGACCACCTGACCGTTGACCCGGGCCCGTACACCTTGTCCGGAGATCTCCTCCACATCCGACACATCACAGCCGTCCACCGCTTCTTCAGGGAAAGCATTACGCAGGGCCGCCCCTATCGGATGTGTCGTATAATGCTCCACATGAGCGGCAAGGTGCAGAAGCTGTTTTTCATCAAAATGATCCGGATGGACCGCCTCCACCTCAAACTGTCCGTATGTAAGGGTACCGGTCTTGTCAAATACGACCGTATCCATTTTGGAAAGAGCATCAAGATAATTGCTGCCTTTCACCAGGATTCCATTTCTCGAAGCCCCTCCTATACCCCCGAAGAAAGTAAGCGGAACACTTATCACCAATGCGCACGGACAGGACACTACCAGGAAAATCAGCGCCCGGCCAAGCCATTTGGAGAATGCGGCGGCAAATCCTGCTTCCGCGAACAGCGCAGGGATAAACGCAATTCCAAGTGCAAGGAAAACCACGATCGGAGTATATACCTTTGCAAATCTGGTGATGAACGACTCGCTTCTTGACTTGTTTTCATCCGCCGATTCCACAAGACTGATAATCTTGGATACCGTGCTCTCCCCGAACACTTTGGTCGTGCGGACCTCAATGACGCCTGTAAGATTAATGCATCCGGAAATCACATTGTCTCCTTTGCTGACATCCCGTGGCAGGCTTTCTCCCGTAAGAGCGACGGTATTAAGGGCGGAAACACCTTCTGTCACAACCCCGTCA
>HF986322.1:3870-4722 GCA_000432655.1 Bacteroides sp. CAG:1060 | reverse complement strand
ATTGTCTCCCCCACCGACACATCTTCCGGCGATACAACTGAAACCTCTCCACCACGCTTGACATTGGCCATGTCCGGACGGATATTCATAAGATGGGAGATGCTTTTACGGCTCTGGCCTTCAGCATAGGTCTCGAAAAGCTCACCAATCTGAAAGAAAAGCATGACAAATACGGCTTCAGGGAATTCCGTCTCCGTCCCGGGAAGAAAACCTATACAAAGAGCCCCGATGGTAGCCACGCTCATAAGGAAGTGTTCGTTGAACATTTCTCCTTTCACAACTCCTTCAAAGGCTTCTTTAAGCGTACCGTGACCGACACAAAGATACGGAACCAAATACACCAGCAGCAGCTGCCAGGTAGCAAGATTGCAGAACTTTTCCACAGCCACGGCTCCCGCAAGAAGCAGAGCGGTGACAGCAATCAACAATATCTGAGCTTTTATCCCGCCATGCTCATGGTGATGCTCATCCCGGTTATTGGGGACGCAGCATCTCTGTTTTTTTTCTTTACGCATGTTTATTCCTTATGTCCAATAAAATCTTGAAAACTACGGTCGTTAAAATCAGGAATCACATAATCCGCATACCTCGAAACCACATCGACAGGGTTGGTGGTGGACAGCGCGACTACCGTAGCACCGGAATCCCTTCCTGATATCAGCCCGCTTATGGAATCCTCAAACACCACAGTATGTGCGGAATCCGCTCCAAGCGCAGCCATACCTTTTAGATAACAGTCAGGAGATGGCTTGGATGCCGCAAAATCCTCGCTTGTAAGAATACGATCGAAAATATCAAGAAACTCCGGATGCCGACGATATACATTTGACATCTTTGTCTTATCCGAGCTGG
>HF986322.1:720-3833 GCA_000432655.1 Bacteroides sp. CAG:1060 | reverse complement strand
CCCCCCCCCGCTCCGCTGAAGAGCGTAAAGAAACCGCCGCGCTCCAGGAATATAGCCAAAAGGCATCTTGCTCTCATAGTCCATCAGCTGCGTAGTAATCTCCTCATGGTCTTCCCGTCTATAATTGTCTCCGAGTATTTTCACAAGTGTCTGTCCTTTGATGGTAATTCCGAAATCACTCACCCCCAGATACTTCTTTCCCACCTCATCCCAAAACTTGGTATAATCGCCCTCCGAGTCCAAAATCACCCCGTCAAGGTCGAACAATGCAATATAATCTTTAATCTCTGTCATAATTCACTTTTATTTTATTCTGATTACAGCGGCATCCATCGCAGGCACACTCACTGCGACTTCTTTTCCACCACATACCGGAGCTTCTTCCGGAATCAGGACATCCAGCCGAACCTCCATGCCGGAGAAATTGCAGAACACAAGCCATGCCTGACGGCTGTCATACCTCATGAAGCAGAAATGCCGCGACACATCAAAACCCTGACGGGACCTGTTACAATAGCACAAGTCCCAGCACCGTCCCTTACTGAACACCGGTTTCTTGGCAAGCTCAAGCCACATCTTGTAGCGCGTCAATACACTCATACGCTCCTTGTCAAGAGGATGTTTGCCATTGACATACGAGTTCAACTCCACTATGGCCTCAGGCCTTGTCCAATTGAAAATAGAGGTGCGTCCGTTGTCGCTTTCCGCAGCATCGGTCCCCACTTCCTGTCCGAAATAGACCATAAAAGAGGCATCATTGAAAAGAAGGGACGCTGCAAGCAGGGGGTAAGCATTTTCTGCGGACCCCATACAGAAACGGGAAGCAATCCTCTGTTCGTCATGATTCTCAAGAAAATTCAGCATCCGAGGCTGCAAATCTGAGAGAAACTGCCAATTCCATGTCAGGGACTCCGCCGTATATCCGTCACGTCCGACGGCAAGCAGCCTGTCATACATCCCGGACTTGTCATAGAGAAGGTCAAATCCCACATACTCTACGAAACTGCGATAATTGCCCATATCATACACCTCCGCCACAAACACAGTCCCGGGATACTCCTGCTTGATCTGAGCAATCAGCCTTTTTTGAGGCTCCTGCGGCACCAATTCCACCATATCGCAACGGAATCCGTCCACACCCTTGGAAGCCCAAAACCGTAGGACATCCAACGCCTCAGAATATGTTTCCGGAGCGGACCAGTCATTCTTTAAGGTATCGGTCCAGTCGCCGTCACAATAGTCATACTGCCTCATCCCTCCAATATAGTCACGGGACACATGATTCGGTATGAAATCTATCATGACCTTAAGGCCGCTGCGGTGCGCTCTATGCACCAAAAGCTCGAATTCATGCATCCTAAGCTCCTCATCATCTGCCATATATGGATTGACATCCTTCCAGTCCGAAACAGAGTAAGGACAACCGGGGTCACCCTTTACGAAGGGCTTGCCGCTCGCATGTCTGGGAATTCCGGTCAGCCAGAGATAATCCACACCAAGGGATGAAAGATAACTGAATGTCTTATTGTTCCACGATGAAAAACGCCCTTTTCCCCATAGCCGGGCAATAGCCTGATATATAATCAATTTCATAATTGTCAGAATGGATAACCTACTCCGAAATGAATGGCATGGTTGTCTCCGCCCTTAAACCACTGCGAAGGTCCTATCCACCGCGATCCCTCCGGTCTGGACGGCTCGTGCATCTTCACTCCAAAGTCAAGACGAAGAAGAATAAAATCCAGATTAACCCTTATACCTGCACCCCAGTCAGCAGCAATGGACTTCAGGAACGGCCCCGAAAGAGCATCCATACGCCACACATTACCGGCTTCCGCGAACAGGGCGCCCTCCAATTTCCAGAACAGACGGAATCTCATCTCCGCATCCAACTCAAACTTCAAGTCACCTGTCTGGCTCGGAATCACGAACGTATCGTCAACCTTATTGAATCCTGGACCGAGAGTACGCACCTGCCAGCCTCTCATACTTCCTGCTCCGCCGCAATAAAACTGTTTCTCAAACGGAAGCACGGACGAGTTGCCGTAGGCCTTGCCCACACCGGCCACAAACCGCATGGCAAGCGATGCCCCGTTCCATCTGGTTATTCCAAAAGACTTCCCAAGCTGAACCTCGGTACGGATATACTGATTGTATGGCAGTCCGAACAGCATGTGATGACCGTCTTTCTCGGACAGCACACCATTGAACAGAGACAGCACGTTGCCGGACAAGTCCAGAGAAAGCCGTACGAATCCGTACGGAGCTTTTGGCACGATGGACGCATCTGTCGTATAGTAAAGAGTGGACCCCATACCTAAGTCAAACTTATCGGAATAGGAATCCCAAAGATATGGATTGGTAGTAATCGTCTCCATGAAGCTGTCGCTCAGTTTGTAAAGCTTTACGACACCCAGCTGCACCGGATAGAACTGGTAATAGAATTTTTCGCCCACGCGTCCGGAATAGCCATAAGACATATTGGCAAGGGTGCGTCTGTATTCGGGCCTGTTCTGATAGTTGTACGATGCCTTCACTTCCGTCCTCGGGATAAAGCGTCCCTTTATCTTCGAAAGAGGATAGCCCAATGCCTTAGGAAAACTTATACCGGCAGACACTCCCCACTCTGACGACTTGACATTGGTTCCCGGCATAAACTGCAAATTGCCGGTAACTCCTATGTTCAGCCATTCCCCTCCTCCGAAAATATTCTTGTGATAATAACTCACCTGCGGAGAAGCTCCTAAAAGTCCGGAAGAGTTGGAAGACAGCTCCAAATTGGCTTTGTATCCGAGCATATCTGCCCCGCTCAACTTGATCTTGCAGTCCACATAGGCGCTGTCCACCGGAGTCATCTCAATATTGACCCCGGAGAACATGTTCAATGCAGAGAACCGGTAATAAGTCGTATTCACCACATCCTCGCTATAGTATTCCCCAGGCTGAATCTTATTGAAATCCTTCAGCAGTCCGGGCCTCACATAGATATTCGACGGATGCATTATATCCACATCCCGGATCCGGTATTTCACTATCGGAGCGGCGTTCTCCGGATTGTCGCTTCTGGTATATTCCTTGATTCTGTAATACAGCACGGTCTTTCCGGAAAGAGT
>HF986322.1:0-685 GCA_000432655.1 Bacteroides sp. CAG:1060 | reverse complement strand
CTTCGAAGAAATAGTGATTCTTATTGAAATTGTAATATCCCTTGTTCCTGAAATATCCGGCACCCCTGGTAGTTTCGCTTTCAAGAAGTTTCTCCGACAGGTAATCTCCCGGACGCACCTTCATATTCATGCTGTCCCTGCTGAACTCTCGAGCAAACTCTCCTGAAGGAATGTCGTACACTATCCGGTCTATGCGCCTTCGCTGCCCGGGAGTGACCTTATATGTCACTTTGGACACACGCTTACGGGTCTTCACCTCCCCGACCACCTTGGCATCATAATACCCAAGATAGTGGAGATGTTCCACCATACTCTCGCATGACCTGTCCACCAGCGTGGAATCAAACACTACCGAAGCCGTTCCGAAGAACTCCCACAACGCATTGATACCATGTCCGCTTCCATTGGACCAGTTATAAAGGGACACGAAAGGATTCCACCCGAAAACAGCCCCCGAAGGCTGCTGGCGTATATAAGACTGCAGTTCGGAAGTGCTTATTTTTTCTTTACCTTCTATCTTGACATCATTGGAAGCAAGACGCCTCTCCCCTTGAGGCACAAGTTTGGTAGTGCTGCACGAGGCGAGCATAAGCAGAGCAGTGTATATTATCAATCGACTTCTCATACTCATTGCCTTCTTCTGAATTCAGACAGCGTGACCGCGGTGGCTACGGCAACATTCAAA
>HF986321.1 GCA_000432655.1 Bacteroides sp. CAG:1060 | reverse complement strand
GTCCTCCAACAACAGCCTTGACCTCCTCGGGGAAATGAAATTTGCAGCGCTGCTGGCCAAGGTACAGGGCAATCCTACGCTGCTTAAGGCGGAGGAGGTGTTCCGCTGGGCTACGGTCAACGGGGCGCAGGCATTCGGTATCGATGCCGGTGAAATCAAGGAGAGGATGCAGGCCGATGCCGTTCTGGTGAATCTGGACAGTCCGCGTCTGCAGCCGGGCCATTCGCTCATATCTGATATGGTGTATTCCGCTGATTCGTCAGTGATATCCCGCGTGTTCTGCAAAGGGCAGGAAATATTCGGCCCTGGGAGATAGCACCTACCTTTCCGGTCTTGTAGCCCACTATGCAAGTGGCGGGAAATATTCGGTCCCGGGAGGTGGCGCGAGTTGTCAAAATGTCGCACCGTGCTGCCAAAATGTCTTGATTTTCAGTGATTTATATTTAGAATCATGCTAAATTGTCACAACCGGGCAGATTCTGTTCTTTGGTCCGCCATTTGAAGTTGGTATAGTCGTTCCGCTAAAGAATCCCAAGGGTTCGGCGGTGGAAGGATTATTAGAAAGAAAAAATGGAGGATTAATTATGTTACCAGTAGTAAATAGAAATCAGGCTTGGTTGCCTAGCATTTTCAATGATTTGTTCGACGGCGATTTCGCAATGATGCCAGCAAAGCAGTTCGCTTCACCGGCAGTGAACATCAAGGAAACTGAGAAGGAGTTTGAAATTGAGATTGCGGCTCCTGGCATGACCAAGGAGGATTTTGCAGTCTGCATAAACAATGACAATGAACTTGTCATCGCCCTTGAGAAAAAGTCTGACAAAGAATGCAAGGAAGGCAAGAACGACAAGGAGTGCAAATGCGGCAAGGTAAATTATCTGCGTAAGGAGTTCTCATATACTTCATACCATCAGAGCTTTACTCTTCCTGAAAACATTGACCTTGATGCCGTTAAGGCTGAGATGGTGAACGGTGTGCTTGACATTACGCTGCCTAAGCGTGTTGAGCAGGAGAAAGTTCCGGCTACGCGTCGTATCGAAGTCAAATAATTGTGGTTTGATTGTCGGGTGAGTCGTTTGGCTGTCAGGTGAATTGGATGTTGAGGGAAGATTGCCTGCGTGAATTGATTGTGGGGGTGCAGTTTTTCTGCATCCCTTTTTTGTTATGCGCTCTGAAGATGCACCCCCGTACCGTAGGAGGGCGTTTCCGGTACCGAATATCCATTCTGAAACGCATCGCGTACCCCAGGAAGCCTTTTTGTGCACCGCGCGAACTTTCCGTACCATAGAAGGCCCTCTCCGGTCCCGAATTTTTCAAACTGCCAGAAAAAGGAGAGCATTGCCTGCACCGAATACAACAAACGCCAGAAGGAAGAGGCCCTTTCCTGTGCAGTGCTCTTCTGAAAACGCGTCGCGTACCACAGAAGCCTGTTCTGCGCACCGAATGCCTCTGAAAATGCGTCGCGTACCACAGAAGCCTGTTTTTTGCACCGCGCGCATATTCCGTACCCCAGGAGGCCATCTCCGGTACCGAATTTCCCTTTTGTCCACACGACTAATCTCTTGAATTTGTAAAAACGGATTTCCTTAACCATATTTGCGACTAGTATCACTAAGTTAAGCCTATTGTCGGGCAAACTGGCGACAACACACTTAGGAAATTATATAAAAGTTAAACTTACTATTATGAAAGACTTTGTAGTCAAAGAAAGGTCTTGCGATGTGGCCTTTCAGTCTTATGGCCCCTATTGGCATGTATACACATCTGGCAAAGAAACACCTCTGATTTTTAATACACGGGAAGACTTTGTTTTCGCTATGAATGTTGTGGCACAAGCTTATGCTTGCTCCGAGATCAACATACTCGCATTTGAAATTATGGGCAACCATTTTCATTTTGTCCTTTCAGCAGACGAAATACAGATTCATCAGTTCTGGTGTTTCATGCGCAAAAAGATGATTAAATCGTTCCCAGTGATAAAAGATGTAAAGTTGTCACTGAAACCAATAGACAACTTGCAATCTTTGCGAAACAACATAATCTACACCAACCGCAACGGTTATGTAGCCGACCCGGCACACACTCCATTCAGCTATCCATGGGGCACCGGACGCTATTACTTCAATGATTTCCCAGTGGAGCATTGTCTCTCGGATATCTATACTAGGGACTGTCGTTTAATGTTTTCTA
>HF986320.1 GCA_000432655.1 Bacteroides sp. CAG:1060 | reverse complement strand
CTATCGGTGCTGCTATTCAGGGTGGTGTGCTTGCCGGTGACGTGAAGGACGTGCTTCTTCTCGACGTTACTCCGCTTTCTCTCGGTATCGAGACTCTCGGCGGCGTGATGACCAAGCTCATCGAGGCCAACACTACCATTCCTGTACACAAGGAGCAGGTATTCTCCACTGCAGCTGACAACCAGCCTTCAGTAGAGGTACGCGTCCTTCAGGGTGAGCGTCCAATGGCTAAGGACAACAAGCAGATCGGTGTCTTCCATCTTGATGGAATCGCTCCGGCTCCGCGTGGAATACCTCAGATTGAAGTTTCATTCGATATCGATACCAACGGTATCCTCAGTGTGTCAGCCAAGGATAAGGCTACAGGCAAGGAGCAGCACATCCGTATCGAGGCTTCAAGCGGTCTGAGTGATGAGGAGATCAAGAGAATGCGTGATGAGGCCAAGGCCAACGAGGAGGCCGACAAGGCTGAGAAGGAAAGGGTTGACAAGATCAACAATGCAGATGCAATGGTCTTCCAGACCCAGAAGAACCTTAAGGAATATGGCGATAAGATTCCTGCAGAGAAGAAGAGTGCCATCGAGAGCGCTTGCGACGGTCTGAAGAAAGCCGTGGACGAGAAGAATATCGCTGATATCGACAGGTACAATTCTGAGCTTGAGGCTGCTTGGCATGCAGCTTCCGAAGATATGGCCAAGGCTGCACAGCAGTCAGGTCCTCAGGGTCCTCAGAACCCGGAAGGCCCACAGGGCCCGCAGAATCCTGAAGGTCCACAGGGTCCGGCTCCTGACTATGGCAACAACTAACGGCTTGTCCGCTTGACTTATATTATATGTCGCAGATCCGGAAACGGGTCTGCGACATTTTTTTTCTTCACGCCTGAGTATTATATTTGCGTTATGACTGCTACAGAGGTATTGAAAGAATATTGGGGCTACGATTCGTTTCGTCCCATGCAGGAAGAAATCATCACTTCAGCGCTTGCCGGAGATGATGTTCTTGCCATACTTCCCACCGGAGGAGGGAAGTCGGTGTGCTTTCAGGTCCCGGCCTTGATGAAGGACGGTATCGCTCTGGTAGTTACGCCTTTGGTAGCTCTGATGAAAGATCAGGTACAGAATCTCGAACAGCGCGGGATAAAGGCTCTTGCCGTATATGCGGGAATGGGAAGACGGGAGATAGACCTTGCGCTTAACAACGCCGCCTACGGGGACTTCAAGTTCCTGTACATCTCTCCGGAGCGTCTTTCTACGCAGCTGTTCCGCTCCTATCTGGATGTGCTGAAAATAAGCTATATAGTAGTGGATGAGGCTCATTGTATTTCCCAGTGGGGATATGATTTCAGACCGGATTACCTGCATATCTCAGATATAAGAAAGATTGTACAGGCTCCGGTGATAGCTCTTACCGCCACGGCTACTCCGCAGGTGGTGCAGGACATAGTGGAGAAACTTATCCCTGAGGGGACGCAGAGTCAGAGGGAGCGCTCGCGCTCACGGTTCAAGATACTGCGCAGCGGCTTTGAGAGGCCCAACCTTACTTATGTGGTACGCAAATGCGAGGATAAGTTCGGCAAACTTCTTGACGTGTGCCGGTCGGTGCCCGGCTCCGGGATTGTCTATATGCGAAGTCGCGGCAAGTGCGAGGAAATATCCTCCCTTCTTATCTCACAGGGGGTCAGCGCTTCTTTCTATCATGCCGGATTGAGTCCCGCCACGAGGGCGGAGCGTCAGGAAGCCTGGAAGAATGGGGAGATTCGCGTGATGGTGTGCACAAATGCATTCGGGATGGGAATTGACAAGCCTGACGTGAGATTTGTGGTGCACCTTGGCCTTGCCGACAGCCTGGAATCGTATTTTCAGGAGGCAGGAAGAGCAGGTCGTGACGGGCAGCGGTCATGGGCTGTGCTGGTGTGGAATTCATCGGATATCAGAAGAATCGGGATGCTCACCAAGCTATCGTTCCCGAGTCCGGAATATATAGAGGACATATATCAGAAGATACACATATTCTCCCAGATACCCTACGAGCAGGGCATGGGGGCGCAGCTGAAATTCGATATCCCGCTTTTCTGCAAGCATTTCTCCCTGAAGCAGACTGAAGTGCTCTATGCAATCAAATATCTGGAGATGTCGGACCATCTCAGCTACAGCGAGGATGTGGATATCGCCACGAGGGTGAAAATACTGATTGACCGTAAGGCTCTGTATGATTTTGAATTTCAGGATGCCATGCAGGAGCGGCTGCTGGAACTCATGATACGGAAGTATCCCGGAATATTCTCTTTCTCGGTGCCTGTGGACGAGGAATATCTTTCCCGGCAGTGCGGTGTGTCCGTCCCGTCGTTAAGACAACTTCTTTATAGTCTTTCAGTTCTGCACCTTATCAAATATGTGCCGGCATCCCACGACAGTGTGATTTTCCTTCATCACGGCAGGCTCATGCCCGGCAACCTGGACCTCCAGCCGGGGAAATACAATTTCCTTAAGGACAATTTTATCCGCCGCACGCAGGCTATGGTGGAATATGCCTCCGAGACTGACGAGTGCCGCTCAAGATTTCTTCTGAAGTATTTCGGACAGAACGAGAGCTCGGATTGCGGACAATGCGACGTATGCCGGAGCATAAGGTCCAAATCCTTGTCGCAGGACGAACGCTCACGATATGACAAATCTGTGGACAAGTCGTGAGTTTTTTGCGTATCTTTGACATTTGATGAAAGCGAAACTTACTTTTTTGGGAACAGGCACATCACAGGGCGTGCCGATGATAGGATGTGACTGCCCTGTGTGCAAATCTACAGATCCAAGAGACAAGCGTCTGCGGTCTTCCGCTCTTGTCGAATATTGCGGACTTACAATACTTGTGGATGCCGGTCCGGACTTCAGATATCAGATGATTCGCAGCAATGTAAGACATCTTGATGCCATTCTGCTGACACACAATCATAAGGACCATACCGGCGGACTGGACGACATCCGTGCGTTTAATCTTCTTGAGCATCATCCGGTCAATATCTATTGCCAGCAATACGTGGTGGATTCTCTCAAGAAAGAGTATTCGTATGCGTTTGCCCAGACCAAGTATCCCGGCTCTCCGGAGTGGAGGGTGCACATATTGGATTCTGTCGCACCGTTCAAGGTCCATTCCAACGCCAACGAAGAGGTGCTGGTGTGGGAAAAGGGTTTCGGGTACAGACATTATGCTCCGGAGTCCGCTGCTGATGCTGTGGCGGAGGTGGTGCCTATCCAGGGGTGGCACCTTAGCACGAATGAGATTAGCGTGCTTGGATACAGGTTCGGGAACATTGCCTACCTTACTGACATCAAGCATATTGATGAGAGTGAATACGCCAAACTGGAGGGCCTGGACTGCATTACTCTCGGATGTGTCAAGATAGACGAGCACCGTTCACATCCCTCACTTCAGCAGTGTCTTGATTTCTTCGAGAGGGTAGGGGCTAAGGAGTCCTATATCACTCATATCTCGCATCTTCTTCCCCGGTACGAGGAGTTTTGCAAGATGCTTCCGGAGCATGTTCATCCGGCCTATGACGGACTTGTCATAGGGTGATGTCCACTATGGTGTTGACAAGGGATTTGTCGTAAGGCCTTCTGACGCGGATATAGTTGCCCGTATAGCCTTCCATCATGCCGTCTTTGCAGGCGGACTCGAAAAGCACTTTCTCGGCGACGCCTCTGTTCTCCTCCACGAACTCTTCGTGGAGTCTGGTGCACAATTCTTCCAGAACCGCCACTCTGCTCTTTTTCTCCTCTTCGCTCACTTGTCCCGGCATTGACGCCGCAGGAGTTCCCGGCCTTTTGGAGTAGGGGAATACATGGATGAACGCCGGCTTTACGGATTCTATGAACTCTTTGGTCTGCAGGAAAAGTTCTTCGCTTTCGCCTGGAAGTCCGACCATCACATCTATCCCGAAAAATACCTTAGGACGGCCCGGTGCTTCCATCCTGGAGCGGATATAGTCGATTCTGCCTCTGAAGAATGCCGTGTCGTAGTGTCTTCCCATGGCTTCGAGCTGGCTGTCGGCTCCGGTCTGGAGCGGTATGTGGAAATGCGGCTGGAACTTGGTCCCGGAAGCTATCCAATCCACTATCTCTTCCGTGATAAGGTTGGGCTCTATACTGGAAATCCTGTATCTTTCTATGCCGTCCACATCGTTCAGGGCTTTCAGAAGGTCCAGAAAGGACTCGCCGGTGGTTCGCCCGAAATCACCGGTATTGACTCCGGTAAGGACTATTTCCTTTATTCCCTCGGATGCTATTTTCCGGGCATTTTCCACACATTCGCTTATTGGAATGTTGCGGCTGCGGCCTCTGGCGTATGGTACTGTACAATATTTGCAGAAATTGTTGCACCCGTCCTGTACTTTCAGAAACGAACGGGTCCTTTCTCCTGTGCTGTAGGCTCCGAATACGCGGGGAATGTCCGTCCCCGGGACTGCGCCTCCGTGGAGAGTCTCGCTTACGACAAGGGATTTCTCTTCCGCTCCGAATACGCGGGTCACGCCGCTGATGCGCTCTATCTCTTCCCGCCTTAACTGGGCGCTGCACCCTGTCACTACGATTCTTGCCGAAGGATTGACCCGATGCACCTTACGTATCAGGTTGCGCGATTTGCTGTCGGAAGTTGCGGTGACCGAGCAGGTGTTCACAAGGTATATGTCGGCTTTCTGCTGCCATGGCACCACTTCGAGCCCGGCCTCCTTGAAACCTCTTTCGTATGTGGACGTCTCGGCGTAGTTCAGCTTGCAGCCGAGAGTAAGAAATGCTATTTTCATCGATTATGCGAGTATTATGAATACACAGGGACGTTTCCCGACGGTCATCGGGGATTTGCGCCACTCCGACACTTTGCGGGTGCGTATGAATTGGGTCTCAAGACTGATGTCAGCAGCGATGCAGATGCGGGTGTCGGGCGACAGGACCTCCAGCATATCCGCGAGCATGGAATCGTTGCGATATGGCGTTTCGATGATAATTTCACTCCTGTGAGCGGCGCGGGACTGCTTTTCGAGCGTCTTGAGGGCCTG
>HF986319.1:54666-84152 GCA_000432655.1 Bacteroides sp. CAG:1060 | reverse complement strand
GGTTGCCGCCGCAGCGGAGCCTGGCGGACATTTTAGTCGACCTCTTTACTGTGATGGGTGTGCGAGGCGCGGCTGATGCCACACTCGCCGTTTCCCGTGAAGAAAATCAGTCCATCGCAGGAGAACGGCAAGAGAATAACGGGGAAATTACTATATTTGTGTCCATCAATGACACGTTGCCTATATAATTCCACAATATCCGAGTTTCTCGAGAGTTCGCCGCAGGCGCTGCTCGGGCACTTCGTGCAAAGCTATCACGGCATTACCCAGACAAACACCAGTGAAGCCTGGATGAGCGAAATCCATATAATGCAGGAAACGCTCATACCGTGGAAACACGAAAATGGGCAAATCATCTTCGAATATGACATCCCCAGACTAGGGAAAAGAATTGATGTTGTCGTCTTGCTCCAAGGTCTGATATTCTGTCTCGAATTTAAAATCGGAGAGAAAGATATTCTTCAGTCCAACATTGAACAGGTGCTGGACTACGCGCTTGATCTCAAGAACTTCCATCTGCTAAGTCAAGACAGGACGATTGTCCCTATACTCGTTCCCTCCAAACTCAAGAGCTCAAGTATGGAATTCATGCCTTCAGTCTATGATGATTCCATCTACAACCCTCTGATAACGGGTGCCGATGGGCTACAGGAGCTGATTGCCGGCGTGTTGAGACATTCTAATGCCCAAGCGGACGACACGCTTAATGCAAACTGGATTATCAGTCCATACTCCCCTACACCGACCATTATAGAGGCGGCAAGAACACTCTATGAAAATCATAGTGTAGAAGATATTACCAGACACGAAGCAGACAAGGTATCAACAGATGCCACTATCAACTACATACTTGACGTCATCAGACATAGCAAAGCCGACGGAGAGAAAAGTATTTGTTTCGTAACAGGAGTGCCGGGAGCCGGAAAAACTCTTGTCGGCCTGGATGTGGCAGTCAAACAATCCTATCAGAACGGCGACAAACTTGTGGAGGATGAAGGCGCTGTGTATCTTTCCGGAAACGGCCCTTTAGTAGCGGTACTTACGGAAGCGCTCGCAATTGACGATAACAATAAATGCAAGTTGCGAGGCGAAAAGAAGAACATGTCCGACTCTCGGCGCGAGGTAGGCAAGTTCATACAAATAATCCACCGCTACCGTGACAACATGCTTGCCAAAATCAAGAATCCGGTTGAAAACAACACACTTGAAATAGATCCGGACAAAGCGCTTAAAAGGAAAAACGCCGGTTACGGTGAAGTTGAACATGTAGCGATATTCGATGAGGCCCAGCGCTCATGGACACATAAGAGACTGTCCGACTATTTGAAGCGAGGCGGTACTTATGGCAACAAGCTGAAAGTTCCCAACTTTCCATATTCCGAGGCCGCTTTCCTAATATGGTCTCTTGACCAGCGCGAAGATTGGGCCACAATCGTATGCCTTGTCGGCGGAGGTCAGGAAATCAATACCGGAGAAGCAGGAATATCGGAATGGATAAAGGCCCTGAACGAGCACTTTCCGCATTGGAAAGTTTATATTTCGGACAAACTGACCGAGCCGGAATATGCAGAAGGTCGCGTTAACGAACTTCTCGCAGATAACGCCAACGTGACATTCTCAAATCATTTACACCTGGGAGTCAGCCTGCGCTCTTTTAGGGCGGAGAAGCTGTCAGAATTCGTGCATTCTCTACTTTCATTCAATCCAAACGCAGCAAATATCTACGAAAGCATACGCGAACGCTATCCGATTGTCCTGACTCGCAATATGGATAACGCCCGTGCATGGCTGCGCCGACATGCCCGTGGCACGCAACGTACCGGAATACTTGTAACAAAAGCAGCCGCACGTTTCAAACCTCTTGCCGTCGATGTTCTCAAGCAAGAAGTCGAAAATGCCGTACATTGGTTCCTGGAAGACAAGCAAGACATACGCTCATCAAACTACCTTGAAGATGCAGCAACAGAAATACAGGTACAAGGCCTTGAACTCGATTACGCCTGTGTGCTATGGGATGCCGACATGAGGTATGAGAAGGGCAAATGGAAATATTACAATTTCAATGGCAAGACAGCATGGCGGGAAGAAGCCGGCTTGACCGAAAGCAGCTTAGAGCGTCAAAAGTATATGCTCAACGCCTATCGAGTCCTTCTTACTCGCGCCCGAATAGGTATGGTTATATGCGTTCCTGCAGGAAATGCCAACAAAACCGCAGGCGGTTTTCCAGAAGATGCCACCCGCCTTCCGGAATTCTACGACGGCACATATAAATATCTGAAATCATTAGGATTAGAAGAAATATAGCCAGATGAAAACAATCGAAGTAGTTGCCGCCATCATCCGTAAAGGAGATCGCGTTTTCGCCACCCAGCGTGGCTACGGCGAGTGGAAGGACTGGTGGGAATTTCCCGGCGGAAAGATGGAGGCCGGAGAAACTCCTAAGGATGCTCTGGTCCGCGAAATAAAGGAAGAACTGGATGCGGACATTTCGATTGGGCGGCTGCTTGACACCATCGAATGGGATTATCCCGCCTTCCACCTGACCATGCACTGCTACATGTGCTCGCTGCTCAATGACGCCATGCACCTGAACGAGCACGAGGCCGTCCGCTGGCTCCGGGCCGATGAACTACGCAGTGTAAACTGGCTCCCCGCCGACGAACAGCTTCTGCCCCTTATTGAACGGGAATTGCTCACGGCTTCAGAAAATTGACAGGTGCTACATGGACACCGTCCTATGGCTTGTAAGCGCCACTCACTCCCGTCTTTCAGGAGTGTCTCAGATACACTGAGACATGATAAGCCATAGAGATGCGGCAATCATGACACCGGCAACAATCTTCTGATAGAGTTTCTTGTTGACATTGCGGATGCAGCGCATTGCAATAAAATTACCCAACATCATCGCGCAGCCAATCATGAGTCCGCTGAGGAATATGTTTCCACTCATCAGGTTGAGCTTTCCATAAACTATCGCCTTGACAATGTGCATAACCGCCGCAGCGGTTGCTTCAGATGCAATATAGCTGACCGGCGCCAGCTCAAGCGTAAGGAAAACAGCACTGCTCAAAGGACCGGAAATACCCAGAAGCCCGTTTATAAAACCTGTCACTCCGCCACCGGCAATCATTGTCACCGGCTTGTGCGGGAGCTGCATCTTGCCCATGATCTTCATCACAGCGAAGACTATCAGAAACGAGCACAGCACAATGGTCATCGGACCTTTAGGGACCTTGGCAAATCCAAATGCACCCAGAGCCGTAAACGGAACGGCAAGAATAAGAAAGCGCCCCACAGCCTTCCAGTTAATCTCCCTCCAGCCCATTCCGACCTTGGACAGATTGCTCAGCATCTGTGCTATGGTAGATACGGGCACGGCCACTTCAATCCCATAGAAATACGTAACCGTCGGCAGCAGAATCATTCCGCCGCCGAAACCCACCGAACCTGACAGCAATCCGGCAACAAAGCCTACAAGTATGAGAATAAGGTACATCATCATGAACCTCCGGGGTCAACGCCCGTCACGATCCTACAGCGAAGGCGGAATGACCTTCCACCTGACACGCCATATCCCGTCATTGAAATCATGGCTGAGAATCTTGAACTCCCCTATTTCCGAAGTGTTGGACACATGGGCCCCAATGCAGGCGCAGTCATCATAGTCACCGATACTCACCAGACGAAGGGTCTCGGACGCATCTCCGGGAAGCTTGCTCAAATCCACAATCCCAGCAGCCTCTTCCCTTGATACAAACCGCACGCTCACCGGCACAGCAGCTGCGATGACTTCGTTGACCTTGGACTCAATCGCAGCCACCTGCTCATCTGTAGGACAGGAGTCAAGAATATAGTCACATTTGCTTTTCTTCCGCTCCACATGCGCATTGCGCGAACGCGGGCACCCGAACATATTGACCATGGTCCGGTTTAAAATATGTTCCGCTGAGTGAGCCGGCGGAAACTCTTCCTTGTTGTGAGTGTTAAGTACTGGTGCTTCCATAACGAATTTATTCTCTTATACGCAAATATACAAAAATGGTTGGTAATAGCGACGAAAGTGGTTGGAGAAGGCCTCCCGCGAGGATGGGCATTTCTTGGAGCCCGCCGCATCCGCTTCATTCCGTACCGTAGAAGGGGGTTTCTGGTACCGAAAACGCATTCGGTACCACAGGAGCCTGTTTTGCGCACCGAGTGCCTCTGAAAATGCGTCGCGTACCCCAGGAAGCCTTTTTGAGCACGGCACGCATATTCGGTACCAGAGAAGGCCCTCTCCGGTACCGAATGCCAACCACCCAACCATCCGGCACACCCGGCACACCCAACCACCCAGTCACCCAGTCACCCAGTCACCACAGCACACCCAGCACTCCGGTACCGAATGCCACAAAGCCAGAAATGGGAAAGGCATTGCCTGCAGCGAATTTATCAAACTGCCAGAAAAGAGGAGGCATTGCAAAAGCGCAGCCCGAAATGCCACCCAAGTCATTCCTTACGGAAACCCCAACCTTACTTTATTGCCAACACGTAAACCGCAAATGTCTTCGCTGCCACAGAAGTGCTCAGAACATCACCCGCAAAGTCAAGAGGCTGACTCACAGGAATGATTTTATTTGGCTCGTCAAGAGTATTGTCAGCATCAGGGTCATCGCTATGATATGTCACGCATTCCACACCCTTGAGCATATGCTTTTTCTTGAGTCCGTTGAAGTTCATGACAATTTCCTGCGGCCGTTCGGAGGTGTTCGCGACCTTCACATAGACAAGATTCTTGTCCGCATCCACAACACAGCTTGCAAAAAGCCCGTTCTGTCCGTCAGCTCCGGTGACATTGCGTCCGTCCATAGTAAGACTGAGGACATTCGTTCCCTTGTATGTCGTATAAAGATTCTGCACATGCCAGCTGCAGGTACGCATACTGCGGAGATTGTCATACCAGATAAGGTCCGGCCTCCACTGCCATCCTTCCACATGGGCAAAGAGAGGAGCATAGGTAGCCATGTGCACGATATCGGCATTTCTCTCAAGACCAGTCATAAACGCCGCCTCCAGAAGCGACGCTTCGAAATGGTTCCATTTCTTGCCGGCTCCATGACAAGCATATTCGCCTGCAAACACCTTTGGTCCGTTGCGGTCATAGCTGTCATATCGTGCTCCCTGCGCAAGGAACCATGACTCAGGACGGTAAAAATGCTCATCCACAAGGTCCGCCCCAATCTTTTTCATCTCCGGCCATAGGAAATCGAACTGGTCTCCCTCCGAATTCGGGCCTGAAGTTCCCACCAACTTGATTTCCGGATGAGCCTTGCGAATAGCATCCACAAAAGGCTTGAGGTGATCAATATATGTCTGATCCCACTGCTCGTTGCCTATGGCAAGAAACTTGAGTCCGAAAGGTTTCGGATGTCCCATGGATGCCCGCACTGAACCCCATTTGCTGTCCACAGGACCATTGGCAAACTCGATCAGATCAAGTGCGTCATCAATATAGCTCTGCAGTTCATCCACCGGCTGGTGTGCACTCTCGCTGTCATTCTGGAACTTGCATGCAAGTCCGCAGCTGAGCACCGGAAGCGGCTCTGCACCAATATCCTCGGACAGAAGGAAATACTCATAGAACCCGAGTCCATACGACTGGTAATAATCCGGATAATACCTGTATTTGAAAGTGTGCTGCCAGCGGTTCTCGTTGAGCGGTCGGTTCTCTACCGGGCCCACGCTGTTCTTCCACTGGTATCTGGTCTGAAGATCTGTTCCTTCCACGATGCATCCTCCCGGGAAACGGAAAAGTCCCGGATGAAGATCATAGAGGGCCTGTGCAAGATCCTTTCTCAGGCCATTCTCGCGTCCCATCCACGTATCCGTTGGGAAAAGTGACACATGCTCGATATCTATGGCGTCATCCCCTACCAGGAACACCCTGAGCACTGCTTTCGGGTCTGTCACCTTCGATGTCATCACCACCTCATACTTCTTCCATTCGGACGAATCTATGTTGATTTCAGCAGTTGTGCTTGCCTGAACCTCATCCATTGACGCCCTGTCAATGAACTCCACATGCAAGGCACCCTTTGTGCCAGGCTTCGCCATACGCGCCCATACGCTGAACCGATAGGTCGCATCCTTTTTAAGTCCAATCCCGAAAAAGCCCTCGTTCTCCACCGCAGTGTACTTGTGAGGATGTCCCGAGCTCAAAAGCCTGAGATAATGATGGTTACGCTCGAACGGACCGTCTTCGCGCACTTCAACATTTCCTCCTACTCTCCATCCCTGAAGATGGTTGGGAAACTCAAATGAACGGTTCTTCACCAGTTCGGCATAAAGTCCGCCATCAGCGGCAAAATTGATGTCTTCAATGAAGATTCCGTACATGGTCGGCTGAATCGGAGCTCCGACCCGTCCCACATCAATAGAAAAATCATTCGTCTGTCCCGACAAAGAGACGGCTGCGACGCTCGCCGCAAGCGACAATAGTGTTTTTTTTGTATTCATATATGATATAATTAACTGAATTCTACAATTCGACGACAGGCCAGCCGTCTTCCGTCCATCTCACTTCCCTAATAAGGAGTTTCGACTGGTAGTCGTAATCTTTATCGTATCCATGCATAAACATGTAGTCCGTTCCTCCGAAATCGACAACCGCACAATGCCCCACACCAGGATAACGCTCATTTCCGCTCACCACGACAGTTCCAGCTCCATCCATTAGAGACCGCCCCTCCTTGTCAAGATAAGGACCAGTCACTTTCTGTGAACGTCCGACTATCACCTTATAGGTACTATTGGCTCCACGGCAGCATAGGTCATAGGAAGCGAATAGATAGTAATAATTACCATGCTTGAAGATAAACGGAGCCTCCACAGCACCGTTGCCAGCATCAAAATCACTTCCTCTCGAATCTTTTTCAAGCCCGTCATCCTTGCCGGATATATCCTTTGTGGTTCCTTCTGGCCTTCTGCATATCGGATACCATTCCTGCGGTTCCGCCATTTTAATATATGTATCATCAAGTTTGAACATTTTCAGCCCCCTCCAGAACGAGCCGAACGCAAGCCACCCAGTACCTTCCTCATCCACTATGACATTTGCATCAATAGCATTCCATTCATCTCTGCCAGGAACAGACTCCACTATCATTCCATGATCCACCCATTTGTAATCCGGAGACTCAGGATTGAGCGTCTTGTTAGTTACAACGCCGATCGCAGAAATATTGCGACCGAATACAGAATACGAATAATACACGTAATACATCCCACTTATGTATTGCACATCAGGGGCCCAAGGCATCCAACGGAATCCCTTCTCCGCAGCCCATTGTGGCGTGCTGTCCAACACAGAGCCCTCGAATCTCCATGTCTTCATGTCAGAAGACGACATGATTCCCATTCCGGTAGTGAACACATAATAGCGGCCGTCACAATATGCGGCGACAGGATCATGAGCATCGGGATATTCAAACACTTCGCCGACTTTTCTAGGCGTCGGCTGACCATGAAGCATGACAATGCACACCAGAACCTCTATAGAAGACAATAATAACTTTTTCATAAACTCATATCTAAATTCAATACTTTACTTTTGAAGAATGTCCATCGGCCTAACATGAAATTCTTTTTGGAAACACCTGCTGAAATACTTAGGATCACTGAATCCCACCATATAAGCAATTTCAGACACGCTCACACCAGAATCGACACTTTTTTCCATAAGAGTTTTTGCAGTCTGAAGCCTATATCTGCGTATAAGGAGCGCAGGGGTAAGACCGATAAGGGAAGTTACTTTCTTGTAAAACGGAGTCATACTCATGCACATATTCTCAAGCAATTTTGGCACATTAAACTCCTGATCAGCATAATTGTTTTTCAGCACCTCAAGAAGATGTTCCATAAAAGCCTTGTCCGAACGGTCAATATTTACCTTAGCGTATGAGTTTTCAAGATTATACGACAACTCGTCCTGAAGCATCTTCCTTTCCGAGAGGATATTGTCAATCCTAGCCTCAAGCATATCCTTAGTGAAAGGCTTCACAAGGAAGCCGTTGACACCCTTTTGATAACTTTTCAATCTACTGTCATCATCAGAAAGAGCAGTCAGCATCAAGAATGGGATATGACAAAGGCTACCATCTTCTCTTATCATCCTACAGAACTCAAGACCATCACAGACAGGCATCATCATATCGGATATTATCATGTCAGGGAAATGCTTCTTCGCCATTTCATATCCTATTTGTCCATTGGTCGCTTCAATGATTCTGAACTTGTATCGAAGAATACTTTTAATATATTTTCTCATGTCATTGTTGTCCTCCACTATCAGAATCATCGGCATATCGTTGTCCTTTTCCTCATAATCAGACAAGTCTTCAATATTTCTGAAGGAATCATCAGTGAGGAATTCAACCGGAATGATTAATCTAAATGAAGTTCCAATCTCTTTAGAACTCTTCAGAGAAATGTGTCCTCCGAGCGCAAGAACAATATTTTTGACAAGATATAGTCCTATACCTGAGTTGCCTTGGATATTGCCGCCATACATAGTATTCTTCTCCGACTTATAATAGCAGTCAAATACTTTCTCTCTTTCTTCCTCGGAGATAAAACTTCCACTATTCGTAACAGAAAAATACTGCACACCCTTATTGGCAGACGAGCAGAACTGCGCAACATTCATTGTAACTCTTCCCCCGTCTGGCGTATACTTCATCGCATTCGACAACAAGTTGGATAATATCTTGATTATCGCATCCTTATCTGATATTATGGTTCCGCTGATAAGTCTCAGATTCTTTTCAAAAACAATACTCCTCTGTTCAAAGGCACATAGGCAATCACGGAAAAAACCGTCTGATAAAGCCGCCACATCCACATATTCCCTCTTTAAAACCAGGTTCCCAGAATCCACTTTCCTAAGATCCAGGATCTGATTGACTAGCTCAAGAAGATATTTGGAGTTCTTTACGGCAATATCCAGAAGCGACTTTTCCTCTTCAGCCTTTACTTTAGAAGCGACCTCATCCAACGGTCCGATAATAAGCGAGAGCGGAGTCTTGAATTCATGAGTAATGTTTGTATACATCATGAGTTTCTCCTTGTTTGACTGTTCCAGACAAACGGAATACTCCTCAAGTTTGGACTTCTGCTCTTCAAGGATGGCATTCTGATGCTCCAGCGAAGCCTTTGATTCTGTCACACGGTCAATAGCCGCTTTAAGTTCCTCCGTTTTCTCTTCGACCTGAAGTTTAAGCATCTTCTGTATCTTTGTTTTCTGCCGCATCTTTCTGAAGACAAATAATCCTACCAAACCGAGAATGATAACCACCACAAGCATTCTGAACAAAAAGGTCTGGGTAAACTCCGGATGCACATCAATTTCTGTAACGCGGAACGGTTCGGACCATCTGCCGTCATATTCAGTACATCTCACCCAAAGAGAATACTTACCCGGCTTGATGTTACTAAATGGCAAGACGCCATCCCTTGAATAGTTCCATATAGTTCCTTCACTCCCGAGTTTGTAAGAGAAAGCAACTTTTTCTGAAAAAGACAAATCTAAAGTACTTAGAACAAGCTCAAAAGATGGACTGGACGGATATATATCTATGACA
The DNA here is from genome assembly GCA_000432655.1 of Bacteroides sp. CAG:1060. Lineage (GTDB taxonomy): Bacteria > Bacteroidota > Bacteroidia > Bacteroidales > UBA932 > Cryptobacteroides. Next base: position 74,538 of record HF986319.1, on the reverse strand, counting down.
TCCGAACACGGCCAGGGATTGAGTTCTCCATTGACAGATTCACCCACTATTCTCACGGCCCTATCATTTTTTTTAGGCGCGGCATAGTCCGTTTCAAAGACGACAACGCCGTTTGAAGTACCGAAAGCAATTTTATTTCCAGACATGCCGCAGACCGAATTTCTGTAGCAGTTGAACGGAAGAAGCCCAAATCCGTTGTTGTAATGGTTTGTTATTCCAGTATCTGGTCTATATCTGTATACTCCGTCCGATGACCCAATCCATACATCGCCAGAAGTATCCGTAATCAGGCTATTAATCTTACCGACGTTGATGCCGTCTCCCAGATTAATACGAGAGAAGACGCCGTTGGACATTTGATATAAATCTCCGTTGTGGCTCCCGACATACACTTTTCCATCAGCACCTACAGCGATAGAGCCTATCCTTTCCGGCTGACCGTCAGACTGCTCAAATCGTGACAAATACCGGATATCATACCGACCGTCATGTCTCGGGGCTGATATATTTACTTCGAAAAGACCATATCCACCTGCCAGCAATGTCCCATTTTCCGTTATCGCAAGACTATACAACCAGAGATTGCCCGCATCAGTACATAGTTCTATTCTCCTGCATTCATGAGTCGACACATCAAAAGCATACAATGCATCAAAAGAGCTGAACCACAACTGATTGTTCACATCATCATAAACCATGTCAAGTATATGATCAGCAAGAATTCCCGAGTTGGAGGTATTGTAATTAATAAGGACTGGATGATCCAACCCACCTTTCGGAATACATATAAGTCCGTCATACCTCGTGCCTATCCAATATTCCCGTTTATGTCCCGCTCTATTGACGATACGCTTTCCTTCAAAGCCCCAGATGTTTTTTCAAGTGAATAAAACCTGAAATCAGAAGAATTCCTAACCTTAACTGCAAGTCCTTTTCCGAGAATACCCACCAGCATATTTCCATCTTCATCTTCGAAACAGGAACTTATAACATTGGATTCACCGTTCTCTACCACGAGCATATCCCTGAACATGACCTCCTTAGGAGTAATCCTATTCAGACCCCCAACAAGAGTACCGACCCACATGGTTCCATCACAATCCACAGTAATATGATTGATATAGTTGGAATTAATCGAACGGAAACGGCGGTCCTGCCTCATGTGCAAGAATCCACCTGATCGAGTGTACATATCGATTCCAGAAGTCGTGCCAATCAACAGATCCGAGGAGTTATTTAAAGCCAGACAAGTGACATGGCTGTCCATGATAGAGCTGGGATCTCTGTCAGAGTGCCGGAATTCCGAAAGTTTTCCATCACTCATGGAGAAGCAGAACAGGCCGTTTTCTGTCCCTATCCATAGATTGTCACCATGGGCGAGCAAGCAAGATACATTTTTAATTCCGGACAATGATGACAGAAGTTCAGTTGGCCTAAATCCTCCGTGACCGTCAAAAGCATAAAAAAGCACACCGGATAGTCCCCCGACAACTATTCCGTTCTGAAACAATGTCATACATCTTGGCGAAAAGGACCCAATATCGCAAGTCACCACATCCTCAACACATCCGTCTTGTCCAAATACCATTTTCGCGATGCCATGCGCTGTCAAAGCATATAGTTCATTACCGCTCCCATTATATACGGATAATACACGTGTGGAAAGTTCAGCGGGGAAATCACCTAATTCATCTGGACAGACAATAGATTTTTTCTTTTTGTCTATAATTGACATTCCAGAGTTGCTTGAGAGCCAAATTCTTCCCCACTTGTCTTCAGCAACATTATAGAAGAAATCATCATTGGTTTTGGTAAAAGGACTATCCGACTTGGTGGAAAAATGCATAAAACGGTAACCATCGAACCTGTCAAGCCCATTGGATGTACACACCCACAGAAAGCCATCGGAATCCCTGAATGTTGACAATACATACTCATCGCACAAGCCATTCGATCTGGTGTAATATGAGTAAAGGAAATTATCCGACCACTCGGCTCTGCACATAATGGAGGATAATAGGATGACAAAGGAAGTAGTCAGACGCTTCAGCATATTAATAATCAGGGTTCGTATGGAGACAAATATACAAATAATCGTGGCGTGGGACAATAATCCCACACCACTAACACAAAATTATTAAACTATTCTAATATCCTTCATTTTGGGTGAGGTTAGGGTTGTTATCCACATCGGATTTCGGAATCGGAAGCCACTCCTTACCTTTTGAGAAATTGTCCTTATACTTAGTCGAACGAGCTTTGACTTCGTCAGTATATTCGTCATCGCTACCGAGACCCCATCTGCGAAGATCAATGAATCTGTCATACTCGAAACAGATTTCCTTTTCACGCTCAATCCTAAGTCTTTTCATGAAAGCATCGACGCTATTGAGGCAATCTTTGTGGACACTCTCATCGAGAGGGTACAGGTTAACACGTTCCCTTATCTGATTTACATACGACGCAGCTTCAGGAATGGCACTGGCACCACCGACCATGACAAGACACTCGGCATAGCTCAGGAGAGTTTCACCATACCTGAGAATCCTGATATCAATAGGATTGTTTCCCAGAGCCACAGCACCTGTAGAATAATAATCCACACAATATTTACGAACACGGCACTGGTTTCCGTGGATGGAAGGATCCCATGAAGTGTACTTCTGATAAAGCACCTGACCAGGGAAATCATCGAACATCTCCGGATACATGATGTTGTCGCGAAGTCTGATATCGTATCCTCCGTCACGATCCAATTCATCCTTATACATGTCCACGAGCCACTCATAAACGCTATAGTCTCCGAAACCGCCTCCAAAACTTGGAGCAAAGAACTCATCACGTCGAGAGGTGAAACTGCAGACCGCACCGTCATTGGCAATTCCCCAGAAACCACCCCAAGTGTCGTTCCTGTTAGAATTCTGTATCTCGAAAATAGACTCGCAGTTGTTGTTGGTTTCGTGCCTGAAATTGTCGCTATAGTTTGGAGCAAGACGGAACTGTTTGCTTTCAATCACCTTTTCGAAAGCCGCCTTAGCCTTTTCCCACTGCCCTGAGTTCATATAGAGTTTGCCGAGGAAATCATAAGCAAACCACTTGGTAAAACGACCGACCTCTGGCCATTTGGCAGGAAGGTTCTCGGCCGCAAAGAGAAAATCTTTTTCGATGAAATCAACAAGTTCTTCGAAACTAGCTTCTTTTGGCTGATCGCCAGGAGCAGAAATCCAGTCCACAATAGGAGCTTTCTTGTAAAGCATAGCGAGGTTGTAGTATGACATTCCTCTCATGGCACGAGCCTGGGCCACAACCTGATTCTTCTTAACCTCACTCTCCCACTCCACACGGTCAGCATAGATAATCACCTGGTTGCTGCGGAACACCGACTGGTAGAGATACGTCCAAGAGTTGATATTCCATCTCTGGTCGTAATTGGTATACTTGAGATTGACATAACTGGCAAGGTCGGCATCAGGAGAAAGAGAATAGAATTCATCAGACTGTCCTGAAAGCTGAAACGCATTGAAACTGTTCCAATAGCAGTTATAAAGAGTATGATATACGCCTACCAGTCCGGCCTCCACGTCCTTTTGAGTATTCCATGAGTTCTCTGCCACGAGAGCATTTGGATTGTTTAAATCCAAAAGACTCGGGGAGCAGGACGTTCCGACAACGGTAAAGGCAACAATTATTGATATATATATCTTTTTCATTTCTTGTCCTTATTAGAATTTAGCATTTATAGAGAAAATAACAGACCGCGGAGAAGGGTATGTACAGAAATCCATTCCAGGCTCAAATAGGGTTCCCTGGAAGTCAGGGTCATATCCGCTATACTTGGTGAATGTGATCAGATTCTGACCTGTAAGGGTAAAGTGAATGCTTTCGAAATACTTCTGCAGTGCAGGGACTTTAAGAGTATATCCTACTGAAATTGAACTGATTTTAAAGAATGATCCATCTTCAAGCCATCTGTCAATATAGGTATATACATTTCTCTCGTCACCGTAAAGCAGTCTCGGATTCTTCGCTCCCTTGTTGTCCGGTCTCCAGTAGTCATAGTTCTTCGGAGCACCATTGCAGTCCTGGAAGCCTTCCATGTACCAACGGTTGAAGTTGAAAGCTTTATTACCGAATTTTCCGAATCCAATGAGACCAAAGTCCCAATTCTTATAGCTGGCCGAGAAGTTGATGCCGGCTTCAAGCTTTGCCCACGGGTTGCCGGCGACAACACGGTCATCCGTAGTGATGACACCGTCATTGTTGGCATCTGCATACTTGAGATCACCAGGCTTGGCGTTTGGCTGGATAGGTTTTCCGTTTGCTCCGACATAACTATCAACCTCTTCTTGAGACTGGAAGATACCTAAAGTCTTGATCATATAGAACATACCTATAGGATCGCCGACTCTCGTTGTGGTATAGTCAGTGTATTGTTCTGTCTTTCCGTAGCCGAAACCAAGAAGTTTGTTGGCAGTATGGCTCAAGTTGGCAGATACAGAGTACGAGAAGTCCTTGTTAGGCTGGTCTCTCCATGTAACATTGAACTCAAAACCGCTGTTGCGGATGGAAGCAGCATTGACAAAAGGGTTTCCACCGCCATTACCGGTTGTACCAAGAAGATTGAGTGCGGTAAGCACATCATGAGAAGTAGAATTGAAGTACTCGGCGCTCATCTGTAATCTGTTGTTGAGAACAGAAAGGTCCACACCGGCATTTATCTGTTCAAGTCTTTCCCAGGTAAGATTTTGGTTAGAGAGTTTCACCATAGTCTGACCATGAGTAATATCTCCCTGTCCACCGCTGAACAAATACTGGGCGTAGTTGTTGATATACATCTGGTAATCATAATAACCTACATTCTGACTACCGAGATTTCCCCAGTTTGCACGAATCTTCAGATCATCGACCCAGCCGACATTGAAGAATTTCTCTTTGCTGATTCGCCATGCAGCAGACACTGACGGGAAGAAACCCCAGCGATATCCAGCTGCAAATCTTGAAGAACCATCCATACGTCCGGTTGCAGAGAAAAGATATTTGCCATCAAAGTCGTAGTTCAAACGTCCGAGGTATGAAATAAGTGCAGCCTCATATCGGTTTCCTGAAGCGGACGCATTTGAGGTTCCGGCAGATACAGTGGTAAGGAACTCACCGCTGGCAGTAGTTATCAGGTTCTGCTGTGTAGCACTGCTTGTCTGGAAATTGGTGTGCTGGTATGTAGTACCGACTATTGCATTTACTTTATTCTTTCCAAATTCCTTGTCGAAAGAAAGCGTATTCTCTACAAGTAAAGTATTGTTTCGTGAGTGGGAAGCCGTAGCCGAACTTGATCCTGAGGCAGAGTTAAGGGCAACGGTATATCCTGATGTCCATGAGTTTACAATATTATCAGAGATATCAAGACCTACATTAAGTTTGTATTTCAGCCATGGAAAGATATTGGCTTCGGCAAATGCTGTTCCCCTGATGAAAAGCGTTTCCGAACTCCTGTCCCTGTTGTTAGACTGAGCCACCGGGTTGGCACCAAGAGCTCTCGCATGTATTTCATCACCGATACCGTAACCACCCTCGTTGCCGTTCACCGGGTCATATACCGGAATGGTCGGAATCATTCTGACCACATCTGCGATGGAACCGCCCAGCTTTCGAACAGCACCGCCTCCAGCGTTCCTTACATAAGTGCTTCCGAAAAGCATATTCTCACCAACCGTAAAAATACCGAGTTTACTGCTTGTGTTCACACGGAAAGTGTAACGCTCCATTAAACGGTTGATGGTAGTACCTGTATCATTCATATAGTTGAACGAGGTACGATAATTTCCGGTCTTGCTTCCTCCGGACATGCTCAAGTCATAGTTCTGAGTAACACCGGTCTTAAAATATGCAGACTGCCAGTCGGTATCATTGTCCCAGTGGTCCATTCTGCTAGTCACGCCTTCAATTCCCTCGGCAATAGCATTATCAAAGGCCTCATCGTAGTATGCCTTCCACTCGGCTGCATTTGCCATCTTGAGCCTTTTCAACTGAGACACAGAAACCTGTGAGTTAAACTCAAATTTCGTCTTACCGTCCTTTCCGCTCTTGGTGGTGATGATTACCACACCGTTCGCAGCTCTTGAGCCATAGATTGCAGCCGCAGAAGCATCTTTGAGGATCTGGATAGACTCAATATCGTTAACATTGAAATTAATATCATTGGAAGTAGGCAAACCATCGATCACATACAAAGGGTCATTGTTGGTCAGGTTACCGGTTCCGCGAATCTGAATCGAAGGAGTACCTCCAATCTCTCCAGTAGAGCGCACACTCACGCCAGCCGCAGCACCTTGAAGAATATCACCGATGGAACCATTATTCTTATTCTTGAAATCCTCCGGTTTCACTACAGACACTGCACCGGTAAGATCTCTCTTCTTGACAGTACCATATCCGATAGCAATTGCATCATCAAGAACCTCATTGTCTTCTTCAAGAACAACATCTACCACGGCCTTGCCGTTGAGTGTAACATCCTTGGAGACATATCCTATACAAGAGAATCGGAGAACAGCGGAACTGGAAGTAAGTTTCGAGAGGTTATATAATCCATTCTCATCCGTTACAGTACCATTGCCGGTACCTTTTTCAAATACAGAAGCACCGATAACAGGAAGTCCGGCCGGATCCGTTACGACACCTCGTACACCTTGCGCATTGGACGCAAACGCAGAAAATGTAAACAAGGCCACTACTATAAGTGTCCTAAGTACATTTGATTTAAATGATAAATTGGGCATTTTGTTTTACTGTTTTTTAAACATACTTGAGTATTCTCTCTATGATGTGTGGTCAGGAATACGGTCGCAAGGTACAAAGTGTTTGATTTTTTGCAGTGTATTATTTTACCTAAGAAGTGGAATAATCATTTATTTTATTCAACACAAAATAAAACACCCAAACAGAAAAATTTTACCTGCAAAAAACATATAAATATTTAAATTTGTCACCATGTGGTACATGGAATATAACGTAATTGGTAATCAAAATTAAAACAAATGAACAAATCCATTTATTTATTGGCAAGCGTTGCCATCATCGCATCATGCACAAATATCTCCAAAAGAGAAATTGGACAAATGACGGTGCAGAACCCTTACGACAGAGTGTGCGTCACCGACCAAACCACTATCACACATACCAAATATGGTGATGTACAGGGCTACAAAGACGGAGACATATTTACATTCAAAGGAATTCAATATGCCAAGGCCGAAAGATTTATGCCACCTGTAGCACCAGACAAGCATGAAGGAATACTGAAATGTCGTCTCTACGGACCGAAAGCACCGCAGAGTCAGACTTTCGACTGGCCAGGCAACCAACAGACCGATTATGCGTTCGGCAACCAGTTTGTCAGGGAACCAATGGACGAAGAAGGATGCCTTGTTCTGAATGTGTGGACCAAAGGACTTAATGATGGGAAAAAACGTCCTGTATTCGTATGGATACATGGAGGAGGATATTCTACAGGTTCAGGGCATGATCTTCCTTGCTATGAAGGACGCGCACTTGCAGAAAAAGGCGACATAGTCACCATCACACTCAACCATCGACTGAACCTACTCGGTTTCGTCGATCTTTCAGGGCTCGGAGGATGCTTCGAGAACTCCGTAAACCTTGGACTTCAGGACATTGTCAAAGCCCTTGAGTGGGTCAGGGACAACATCGAGTATTTCGGAGGCGACCCATCCAATGTAACTATTGCCGGACAATCGGGAGGCGGCGGAAAAGTGAGCACCCTTTTAGCCATGCCGTCAGCCCACGGACTCTTCCATAAAGCCATTATACAGAGTGGATCTACAATAAAACAATCTCTTCCAGAGACAACTCGTCCTGCAGGTCTAAGATTCGCTAAAGAACTCGGGTTGACCGCAGCCAATCCAGAAAAAGCAAAGCAGTACACCTACGAGGAACTGCTCGCCGCATACGAGAGGTCAAATAAAGTGGCAGACAGCCCTATTTCCGGACTTAGACTTCTTGGCTCTCCTGTTGTGGACGGAGTCATCCTCCCTCGTCATCCTTTTGCCCCAACAGCTCCGGAAATCAGCAAGGACATCCCTGTCATCATTGGAACAGACTTCAATGAGTTCTCGTTTGAGAATACTCCGCTCACAGAGCAGGAAGCCATTGAAATTCTTACCAAGAAATACGGAAATGGTACGGAAAAATACATTGAGACATTCAAGAGAGTCTACCCGGACAAAACGCCTCGCGAGATGGTATCCATTGATCTCATGTTCACAGCCTCAGCCATAAGACAGTCATGCCTTAAAAGCGACCAGAACGGAGCTCCAGTATATTCATATCTCTTCACATGGAAGCCTGAAACAAACTATCTTGGCGCCTCACATGGCATGGAACTGCCTTTCATGATGAATAATGTCATGCTTCAGAGCGAAATGACAGGAAATACTCCTGAAGCGCACATATTGGAGGACCTGATGAGTTCAGCATGGATTTCTTTCGTCAAGACAGGAAACCCTAATACCAAAGGCCTTCCGGAGTGGATTCCTTTCACATCCGACAAGCAGGCCACGATGATATTTGACAACAAATGTTACATCAGATACAACAATGACGATGTGAAAGAGCTCTACGGACTTACAGATATCAAATAATGGCATCTATGACAAAGAAAACATTATTTACCGTATCCCTCATATCATCAATAGCAATTCCAGCAGCACTGCTGAGCGCTCTGGCCATCGGAACTGACAACAAGCCTCTTCAGTCAAGACCAGAGGGTCCATGTGATATATACGCCAAATCAGGAACACCCTGCGTTGCTGCGCACAGTTCCACAAGAGCTCTCTATGCATCTTATGATGGTCCGCTATATCAAGTGATGAGGGAATCCGACAGGAAAACGCTTGACATCGGAGTAGTGCCCCCTTCAGAACTAGACCCAGGGGGCTATGCCGATGCTGAGGCTCAGGACAAGTTCTGTGCTGGAACCACATGCTGGATCACCATTATATACGACCAGTCCGGTAAAGGCAATCACCTTGAGCAAGCTCCACGCGGAGCATTCATAGGCGCCGCACTCGGAGGATTCAACACACTTCCGATTGCAGACATGGCTCCTGTAACTCTGTCCGGTCACAAAGTTTATGGAGTGTACTTCATACCAGGCATGGGATTGAGGCAAAACGACACACACGGTGTAGCCGTTGACGATCAGGCAGAAGGGCAGTATTGGGTAATCAACGGGCATCATTATAACTCTGGATGTTGCTTCGACTACGGCAATGCCGAGACAGACTCACGTGATGACGGTGACGGTACCATGGAAACCACCTATTACGGCAACCAACCTCTCTGGTTCCATGGGGAAGCCCCAGGGCCATGGATTATGACCGATCAGGAAAACAATCTTATCGGATGCGTCAATCCTGACCCAAACGACAAGTATTGCGAAACTCTTGAGAGCATCAATTGGCGCTTTGTGACCGCCATGGCAGACGGCAAACCAATGCATTGGCGCACTATGGGAGGCAATGCCCAAGAAGGCGAGCTCAAGACTTTCTACGACGGGATACGACTCCAGAATGAGAGACACAGCTATGACGTAATGAGGAAGCAAGGTGCCATCGTACTTGGTAACGGAGGAGACAACAACAACTACTCGTCCGGTACTTTCTACGAAGGCGCGATGACTGCTCCGGGCACATACCCTACCGCTGAGACCAACCAAGCTATTCAGGCCAACATCGTCGCAGCAAGATATGACGTGCAGCGACTCTCCATCAGTGCTTCAGACAAGACATCCGAGCCGAATGGACTCCAGACATTCTCTCCAATGCGCAACGGCTCCGTAAATGTCAAATTTGTCAACACTACAGGAGCCTCCATATCCGATTTGGAACTAAATATCGAAGCGCCGAAATCATGGAAAAGCTTTGTAAGGGGTACAGACGACAGTGTTAAAAGAATCAATTATGAAATACTACCAGGGCAAACGGTAGTTGTGCCGTTCACTGTAACTTCTGGAAAGAAATCATTCAACGGAGATCTCGTCGCCATTGCCAGGTGGACTTCCAATGGCGAGTTGAAGAGCGAAAGCACTGTCCAGAAAGTTAGAAACGTTCCGGATGTTCGTATCAATGAATTCAGAGTAAGTGATGGCACCAACCACACCAACTCTTTCATTGAGCTCTACAACACCAGTGCGAACCCTGTTGACATTTCCGGATGGGAACTTGTGGTTCATGAAGCCACTCTTCCTATATTTAATACAATAACCATCAACAAGGGCACAAAACTGGCCCCGGGAAGTTTCTATCTCTTAGGCCTCTCTACGTCAGGACTTGCCGTCAATGCTTCCAAAGGGGACAAAACCATATACGTAAGGAGCACTGAAGGGATGAATGTAGGTGACGAAATCGTCATTGGAAGCGGCTCAAAGGCAGAAAGGCTCACTATCACATCCATCAAGAACCCTGACAAAGAAAATGCTACAACGCCGCCTATCTATGGCAGAGTAGTAAACGAATTGGGCAAGCCGACAACTATCTGGCAGCCTCTGCCGGACGGCCCTGTCATAAAGATTCCAGCCGGGTCAAACAATATTCCGGTAGAATCCATGACCGGAGTCAAAGTCGGAGACAAACTGGCTATAGGATATGGAGCCAAATTCCCTGCCCCTACGGCTCAGAAAGCCGAATACGAAGTAGTCACTGTGACAGAAATAGGAAAGCCTGGAGTTCAGGCATGGCTTGCCTATGATGCAAAAAAAGGAGACACGAATATAAAAGTGTCTTCAGTAGACGACATTTCAGTGGGCGACGTCATTAGACTTGATATCGATAGCGAAGGTCATGGGATTGAGTATGTTACAGTCACTGCCGTCGGTACAGCGTCAAGCATTTCTCCATCACAAGGTCCTATGAGCATTGAAGAGGCTGGAACAGGACTCACGATAAAGGAGCCGCTCAAATTTGACCATTCTGCCAATATTCCGTTCAGCAGCAGAGGAACAGGTATATGCTTCACACCAGCCACGAAATATGATCACTACTCCAACGAGCCCGTACTCGCTCTTTGCTACGAGATTATGCTTTCCGAGCCGCTCAAACGCAATCATCAGATAGAGGAAGTCATAATGAACAGCAACGTGAAGACTGCCGGCTATGTAGATGAAATAGAGCCGGACCAGTATTTCGGAGGTCCAACACTCGGCATTCGCGGAAACATGACGCTGTACGACAATGAAGGTCGCGTGGTAGATGCCTTAAACTGGGGTTCTGTTGTCAATCCTATGCTTTCAGAAGGCTTCCATGGACAGTCTGGACTTGACGAATACGGCAACTATGTGCACCTTACCGTACCGGAGAAGACACCGAACAGAAGATTTGAAGACCCTAATTCTCCTGTGATGTTATCCGCGAATCTCAGTGCGGGAAGATACCCTGACGGAGTAGATTCTGATGACAATATCAAGGATTTCAGAATCCAGAAGACAGCAAACCTTCTAAAAGATGCTCATGCTGGAAGCGACACCATAGTGATTAAGGATGTCGATGGACTCAGAATCGGGCAGCATTTCACGCTTGGTCGCGGAGCAGAGGCAGAAGAAATACAGGTCGCTGTCATCGGAGAACTTAAAGAAGAGGTAGTCACCTTGAAATTCGGAAGTTGGACCAGAGTGATCCACACGCCTTATCGGACTCTTAAACTCGGCTCACCTATTGCAAAGAGCCATTCGGCAGGAGATCCTATGTTGGACTACAAACCAACGCCTAGAGCGCCTAACTGTTATTAAAATCCTTTTAATATAACGAGGTCGACTAAAAGGTCGGCCTCTTTTTTGTGAAGTTCCGCTGCGGCAGCAGCTTGCCTCTGAGAGGACTCCACTCCCTCAAGAAGGACGCCATCAAGAAGACAGAAGAGGCGTTCAAAAAGAAATACTCGGGGATTAAAGCCAACATTCACCGAACTTTTATCGGTGAATATCTTGCTTTTTCGCCGAATACACAGTAGATTTGTACCGAAACAAAGAAACGATATGTACCTGCATCAAAGAAATAACTGGTGGGAATTCCGCTATGACAAAGAGGCCGTGATGAACAAACTCGGCCCCGTAAGAGCAAAACAAGGCCTCATGCTGGGCCGAATGCTGTCCCTCGGCTTCGACTTCCAGGACGAAGCCATACTCACCACCATGTCCATGGAACTCGTACGTTCCTGCGAGATAGAAGGCGAAGTCCTCAATCTCACGGAAGTCCGCTCCTCCATAGCCCGCCGTCTTGGTATCAATACTGCCGGTCTGGTGCCTGCATCACGCTATGTTGAGGGTATCGTTGAGATGCTCCTGGACGCCACGCAGCACTACGACCAGCCCCTTTCCGACGATCGCCTCTTCGGCTGGCACAATGTCCTGTTCCCAACGGGTCTCAGTGGCTTATACGCCATAGAAGTTGCTAAATACCGCACCGGAGAAATGCAGGTAGTCTCCGGGCCGATGGGCCACGAAAAAGTCCACTACGAGGCTCCCAAGCCAGAGCGCGTGGCAGAAGAGATGCACCGCTTCATCGACTGGGCAAATGCTGATAACGGCATAGACCCCGTACTCAAAGCCGGCATCGCCCACCTCTGGTTCGTCTCCATACACCCATTCGACGATGGCAATGGCCGTATCACACGCGCCATCACAGATATGCTACTGGCCCGCAGTGAGCATTCCGCCAAACGCTTCTACAGTATGTCCAACGAGATAAAGATCCTGCAGAAGGAGTACTACGACGTACTTGAGAAAACTCAGAAGGGCGACGGCGACATCACCGCCTGGCTCCTCTGGTTTCTGGACTGCTTCGACCGGGCTCTATCCTCCACGGAAGAGACGCTCGCCTCCGTCCTCGCCAAAGCCCGTTTCTGGGAGAACCACCGCGACCTGGCAGTGAACAATCGCCAGCGAAAAATCATCAATATGCAATTCGACGGCTTCTTCGGCAAACTCACTTCCGGCAAGTGGGCCAAGATTGGAAAATGCTCAACGGATACGGCGCTAAACGATATTAAAGACCTTGTCAAAAAAGGCATCCTTCGCAAAAACGACGAAGGCGGGCGAAGCACAAATTACGATATGATTGACATTTTTGGTCAGTAATGGGGTGTTCGAGAAAGGCCTACATTCACTTGAAAACGGCCGTACCTAAAAGTGGAAACAAAAAAGCCCGCTGAAAAACAGCGGGCCTAATGTGGTGCTGGCAGGAGTTGAACCGGCGACACATGGATTTTCAGTCCATTGCTCTACCACCTGAGCTACAGCACCAATTGTTGTCCCCAAACGGGATTGCAAAGGTAGTGATTATTTTTTATCCTGCAAATTTATTTTGCTATATTTTTAAAATATTTACCGCCGCCTTGAGATTGCGCAGTGCGGAAGACAACACCTTGCGAGGACATGCCACATTGAGTCTCATGTATCCCGTCCCTTCTTCTCCGAACATAGCGCCGTCATTCAGAGCAAGATGCGCATAATTCACGAAAAGATCCGTCAGCTTTTCCTGACTCAATCCGAGCTTTCTGCAATCAAGCCACACCAAAAATGACGCCTGAGGACGCACAGGATGAATCTCCGGAAGATTGGAAGCGAACCAGTCGCACACAAAATCCAGATTCCCTTCCACATACGAAAGCATCTCGCGCCTCCAGACATCGGACTCCGGAGAAGAATACGCAGCCTTCGTAGCAACTATTGAGAAAAGGCTCGGGTCATCAAGCTCGCAGGCGGAAAGGTATCCGAAAAACTTCTCCCGTAGCTTGTCCGACTCAATTATACAATAAGAGCTGACCACTCCGGCTATATTGAATGTCTTGGACGGAGCCATGAAGGTAATTGCGCACTCGGCAGCATCTTCGCTTACCGAAGCGAAAGGAATATGACGACGGCCTCCCAGCACCATCTCCGCGTGAATCTCGTCAGAAACCACAATCACTCCCCTTTCATTACATATCCTGGCAAGGCGCTGAAGGCTTTCTTTCGAGTGGCAGACGCCGCACGGATTGTGAGGATTGCACAGCACCAGCATTTTAGTCCTTTCATCTATAAGGGACTCCAGGCCGTCAAGATCCATTTCGTATGTTTCCAGGGCCCCGTCCTCATTATATATAGGTATCAGAGGATTGTTGACAACCTCAAACCCGCAGGCCTGAGTCACGATTCTGAACGGGTGATATACAGGAGGCTGGATTATCACTTTGTCTCCTTCAGAAAGAAAACATCGCTGCGCAAGTCCGATTCCTTTTACAATACCGGGGATGTAGCATATATTTTCAGGCGGCACCTGCCATCCATGAAGATGCTCCACCCATGATGAAATGATAGGGAAAAAGTCTTTTCCATTGAGGGAATAGCCCAAAACAGGATGTTCAAGACGCTCACGCAGAGCATTTAAGATAAAATCAGGGGTCTTGAAATCCATATCCGCCACCCACATTGAATACAAGTCACTCCGGCCGAAGTGCTCCTCCAGAGAATCGTACTTGACGCAAGCGGTCCCCCGCCTGTCTATCAATTGATCAAAATCGTACATAGTATCACAAAATTACACACAAAAAATAATAATTAAAATTCTTTTTTTTGTATCTTCGCGCCCAAGTTTAACTAAACTAGTTTTTATGTTAAAAAATGAAGAAACTACTTATTTCGATTGCAGCATTGCTGCTCTGCTCTTTTGCGCACTCGCAAGAGGCTGACAATCTCGGTAGTTACGCCGAGGTTAAGCTTATTTCGCGCCTTGATTTGAAACCATCTTACTATTTCGGCGATTCCGAAGTGGGTTTCGACTTTGGCAATTCATTATTCTGTACAACATTCGAAGGTTCCGCGTCAGAGCATTTCTCGTGGTTCGTATGCAACCAATGGGTAAGTTCCGACGGAATCAAGTGGCCTTACCAGAATCTGGGACGGTCGGACGATGTCAACTGGCTGAATTATTGCTATGCAGACATTTCATTCGGCAACTGGACTCTGACTCTCGGCAAGGACTTCATCAGCACCGGAGGATTTGAACTCGACAACTGGGACTGGGACGTCTATTCAGCAGCTTCATCCCCTTATTTTGACGGTCTTTCATGCTATCAGTGGGGAGCCAAACTGAGTTACACCATTCCTTCCGAGACCAACACATTCAGCCTCCAGATGGTCTCTTCCCCTTTTGGAGAACACCCTTTCAGCAGCAAATTATGGAGTTATTCCGCACAGTGGAGAGCCGAATATGACTACTTCGCCACCATTTGGAGTTACTCTGCGATAGAGCGGGAGAAAAACCGTTTTGAGAACGTCATTACTCTCGGAACCCAGTTCTATCTGGGCAATTGGACCCTCACATTCGACTATTTCAACAATGTCGGATTCTACACCGAAAGCGATTGGAGCATAGCTCCAGGCAACACATACCAGGCCCGCGTCCAGTACGCACCAAGTGAGAAATTTGACATTGCCCTGCACTCCGCATACATGAGCGCAGACAAGAACGGACTTCTTCCGGCCAACTACAAAGCAGCCGCAGTAGCACAGTTCTATCCTCTGGCAGACTCAAAGGCTCTTCGCCTGCATGCCACCGCGGGATATGACTCACTTTCAGACAGCATAAGCCTTATGATAGGCGCCAAATACGAATTCAGCTTCAAACTTTGGTAGGAAATGGTTCGATCAAACATTATTCTTTCGCTGAAGAATGTCAGCAAAACATTAGGAGACAAAACCATTCTTGACGATATCAGCCTTGATATACGCAAAGGGGAATTTGTGACGCTTCTCGGACCTTCGGGCTGCGGCAAAACCACCACGCTCAGAATACTCGCCGGATTTCTTTCTCCGGACAGCGGCTCCGTGATGCTTGAAGGCAAGGACATAGCGTCTCTTCCGCCATACAAAAGACCGTTCAACACAGTCTTTCAGAGATACGCTCTGTTTCCGCATCTGGATGTATATGACAACATAGCATTCGGTCTCAAACTACAGAAAACCCCTGTGGACGAGATAGACAAGAAAGTCCGCAAAGTCCTCAAAATGGTCAGCATGACCGATTACGAGGACCGTGACGTGGAATCTCTGTCCGGCGGACAGCAGCAGAGAGTCGCCATAGCGAGAGCCCTTGTCAACCAGCCGCAGATTCTTCTTCTGGACGAACCGCTCGCGGCTCTTGACCTGAAGATGCGCAAGGACATGCAGATTGAATTGAAGGAGATGCACAGGAAATTGGGTATCACCTTTATATATGTCACTCATGACCAGGAAGAAGCCCTCACGCTGTCCGACACCATCGTCGTGATGAATGAAGGAAAAATCCAGCAGATCGGCACTCCGACGGACATATACAACGAGCCGCAGAATTCGTTCGTTGCAGATTTCATCGGAGAATCCAACATCCTCAACGGCCGCATGATATGTGACCGCAAGGTGGAGTTTGCAGGTCACGAATTCGACTGCGTGGACGACGGATTCGGAGAGAATGTCGATGTGGATGTAGTCGTACGTCCGGAAGACATCTATATCATGAACCATACGGAGGGCGCTCAGTTCACCGCCAATGTCAAGTCCTGCACGTTCAAAGGCGTCCACTACGAAATGTTCGTGGATACGGACACCGGATATGAACTGATGATCCAGGACTACAATGCCTTCGAACCGGGATCCGAGGTAGGATTGATTATCCGGCCTAATGATATCCAGGTAATGCGCAAGGAACGCAGTTTCAATACCTTTGAAGGAGAAATCATTGACGAAAGCCATGTACGTTTCCTCGGAGAGGACTTCGAGTGCAAGCCTCAGACCAAATTCAACGCAGGTGACAAGGTGAGCGTGCGGGTGGATTTCGGCAAGGTGGAACTCACGGACCATCAGGAGGACGGAAAGCTCTGGGGAGAAGTGCATTTTCTTCTGTATAAAGGTGACCACTACCACCTTACCATCCTCACGGATGAAGGAGACCATATCTGGGTGGACACCAACGACATCTGGGACAAGGGAGACCTTGTAGGTATCAATTTCGCACCTAAGGACATAAAGCTCTGCAACACAAATGACTAAAAGAAGCTCATGGGCATTACCCTATTTCATCTTTTTGGTGTTTTTCGTGGTGCTGCCGCTGCTGCTGGTGCTGGTATATGCGCTTCAGGACGGCTCCGGACACTTCACCCTGAGCAACGTCACCAAGTTCTTCACTGACTCGGATGCGCTCAGCACGTTTGCCGTGTCCATAGAGATAGCCATAGAGACCACTCTGCTGTGCATACTGATCGGCTACCCGGCGGCATGGATCCTGTCAAACAAGGAATACAACCGCAGCGCAGTAACCATAGTGCTTTTCATAATGCCTATGTGGATAAACGCACTTATGAGAACGCTTGCCACGGCAGAACTTTTCAACGTGCTCGGAATACATCTTGGAAAAGGGACTCTTTTGTACGGAATGGTATATGACTACCTGCCCTTCATGATTTACCCTATCTACAACGTGCTCGACAAAATGGACAAATCCTACGCGGAGGCGGCCCAGGACCTCGGAGCCACTCCGTGGAAAGTGTTCTGGAAGGTCATTGTCCCTCTATCCATGCCGGGCGTTGCCAGCGGGGTGCTCATGGTATTCATGCCGACAGTGAGCACGTTTGCCATCTCGGAATTCCTCACCAACAACAAAATCAAGCTCTTCGGTACGATAATTCAGGAGAACATCAACTCCTCCATGTGGAATTACGGCGCCGCTCTTGCGCTTATTATGCTGGTAATCATAGGTTTGACAAGCTTCCTTCAAGGTAGCGACAAGAAATCATCGGAAGGAGGGCTCGTATAATGAAAAAGTTTTTAGCCAAAAGCTACATCTGGATATTGCTTTTCCTGCTGTACGCACCTATATTTTTCATTGCTATATTCTCTTTCACCGAGAGTAAGGTACTTGGCAACTGGACGGGATTCTCAACCAAATTGTACTCCAACCTGTTCACCGGAGACATGCAGGGCACCGGCACGCTGATGTCGGCAATCGAGAATACGCTCATCATCGCGGTTATAGCTGCCGGCGTTTCGACATTGCTTGGAACATTCGCAGCCGTAGGCATACACAACCTGAGGGGACGTAAACGCCAGGCGTTGACATTCCTCAACAACATCCCGATGATCAACCCGGACATCATCACCGGTGTATCCCTTTTCCTTCTATTTGTATTCCTTCACGTATCCCAAGGCTACGTGACCGTGATTCTGGCACACATAACGTTCTGCACGCCATACGTGGTGCTCAGCGTCCTTCCGAAGCTGACCAGCATGAATCCGAACATCTATGAAGCCGCTCTGGACCTCGGAGCGACTCCGGCGCAGGCCATGCGCAAAGTACTGGTGCCTCTGCTGCGTCCGGGCATGATTTCAGGATTCATATTGGCTTTCACCATGTCTCTCGACGATTTCGCAGTGACGTTCTTCACCCGCGGAACCATCGGATTGGACACATTGTCCACTTACATTTACACGGATGCCCGCAAGGGCGGTCTGACACCGGAATTCAGACCTCTTATAACAATCATATTCCTAACCGTTCTGATACTTCTTATAATCATCAATTTAAGACAAATCAGAAACGCCAAAAAACAAGAAAGATAAATGAAAAAAATTCTATCCATCATCGCAGTAGCGGCAATGCTCTGCGCCTGTGCAGAGGACAGAAGCCATGTCCTCAAGGTCTATAACTGGGCCGACTATATAGATGAAGAACTTCTCGGCGAGTTCGAGCAGTGGTATGAACAAGAGACCGGAGAACCTGTCAAAGTCATATATCAGACATTCGACATCAACGAGACCATGCTCTCCAAAATCGAGCTCGGTCACGAAGACTACGATGTCATCTGCCCTTCAGACTACATCATAGAAAGGATGCTTGAGAAGGACCTCCTTCTTCCGATAAATAAAGATTTCGGCAGCACGACCAACTATCTTGACGGAGTCGCCCCGTTCATGCAGGAACTTATGTCCAATGTGGCGGCCCACGGCAAGAATGCCAACGACTATGCAGTCCCTTACATGTGGGGAACCACCGGTCTGATATACAACCCTAAATTCGTCACCGACGAGGAGGCCTCGACATGGGAAGCGCTGAGAAATCCGAAATTTGCCGGCAAGATTCTCATGAAAGATGCTTTCAGGGATATATATACCTCCATGCTCATAGCCCTCAACAAAGACGCCATCGCCTCCGGGGAGAAAAGCATCAACTCCATTGCACTTGACAGTTCCGACGAATCCATCGCACAGGTGGAGGCATACCTCAACTCCTTCAAGGACGGTGTTGCAGGCTGGGAAGCCGATTTCGGAAAGGAGCAGATGACCAAAGAGCGCGCATGGATCAATCTTTCATGGAGCGGAGACGCCCAGTGGGCAATAGATGAAGCCGCGGAGACAGGGGTAGAACTCAGATATGCCGTTCCGAAGGAAGGCAGCACGGTATGGTTTGACGGATGGCTCATCCCGAAATATGCCAAGAACGTCAAGGCAGCCAGCTATTTCATCAATTTCCTCTGCAAGCCGGAGAATGCCGTCCGCAATATGGACGTGATAGGCTATGTAAGTGCTATCGGCGGAGATGAGATTCTTGAAGAGATGGAAGATCCGGATGCTTTCGCTCCGCTTGACGCGTCGTATTTCTTCGGGGACAAGGCGGACAGCGTATGTCTGAACCCTGTGATGTACCCGGACGCTTCCGTAATCAAAAGATGCGGAATGATGCACGACAGCGGAGACCGCACCGAGGCCCTTATGAAAATGTGGTCCCGAGTAAAAGGTGACAACGCAAATATGTGGACCTATGTACTTGTAGGCGGAGTGGTAGTGGTTCTCTG
>HF986319.1:37831-54654 GCA_000432655.1 Bacteroides sp. CAG:1060 | reverse complement strand
TAGTGATTCTCTGCGCACTCGTCGCCACAAGACTTACTTCCGGAAAACGCAAGAAGCACGGAAGACGCAGGTAACAGATATTTGATAAAGATAGATTTTATTGCTATCATTGTACGATTAAAATGCTGTTGTTATGACAAAGAAAGGGAAAATTCTAAGCTGGATAGGCGCAATATTGGCCGTATCACTTGCAATATTCATCTATTTCAAGTTCTACTTCGTATTCGGAGAAGGAGTCAAGGCCGGAGAGTTGAATCAGATAGTTTACAAAGGATGGGTATGGAAGACCTATGAGGGACGCCTTATCCAGACAGGATTCAACAGTGCCAAGAAAGGTGGGAATCTCCAGTCCAATGAATTCAACTTCTCGGTTACGGACAAATCCGTGGCGGATTCCCTTATGAGAAGCAGCGGCAAATTCGTCGAACTTCATTACAAGGAATACAACGGATGGCTGCCGTGGCGCGGAATGCAGCATTACATCGTGGACAAGATTGTCTCCGTGCGCGAAATTGACTCGGCGGCATCCGACATTCCTCTTGTAATAACAAATTAATGATATGAATAAAATTCTATACTCTCTTATCGCCACTTTTGTGGCGATTCCTTTTGTTGCCGGCGGACAGTCTGTCATAGACACTCACCCGGCAGGAAACCCAAGAGCGAGACTTCTCACCGTAGAGGAAATCGCAGGAGCAAAATCTTCTTCCGTATATCCGTCCAGGGTCAGACTCTACTGGGATGCAAGCGGAGAACTCTCAAAATCCGTCAGACGCACATCGCCCGAAGACTACACGCTTCCTGTCTCCGACAAGGAAGGCGTAGTGTATGGACAGTCCGTAAGCCGAAATGAGTTCGGCGGGAGCAGATGGGTAATTCCTTCCCCCGACGGCAGCAGACTTGCCGTTTACCGCAAGGATGAATCGGGAGTAAGCCTGTACCCCATTTATGACATCCGCTCCAGAACCGGGGAGGCAAAGATGATCCGCTATCCTATGGCGGGCATGGCTTCGGAGAAACTGGGCATCTGCATTTGCGACAAGTCCGGCAATATCCTTTCAGAATTGCAAGTCACGGACTACGACAACGAAAGATATCTCACCAATCCTACATGGTCGCCGGACGGCAAATACATATTTGTCCAGGTGCTTGACAGAGTACAGCACCGGATGCGGCTGAATATGTACAGAAGTTCTGACGGCTCGTTCGTCAGAACCGTTCTGAGCGAACGCAACAATGACTGGATAGAGCCGCTTGACCCGCTGTACTTCATAAAAGACAGCTACGAATTCATCTACCGCACGGACAACAGGGACGGATACCGTTCACTCTACCTCTGCGACACTCTCGGAAAGGTCAAAAGACTCACCAAATGCAACGCTGACGTAGCGTATGTGGCCAATGACGGGAAATATGTCTATTACACCTCTGCCGAGGTCTCCCCTGTCGAGAATCACCTGTTCCGCCTGAAACTGAAGGACAGTTTCGGCCTCAACAGGCCCCAAAGACTGACTCCTGAGACAGGTTGGCATCAGATCAGCATGTCCCCGGACTGCAGTCGATTCATAGACAGATACAGCAGCCTCAACGTCCCTGGCGTCACCCAGGTGCGTGATTCCAACGGCAATCTGCTTCAGCGCGTATCCACATCTCCTGACCCGCTGGACATTTACGCACAGTGTCAGGTCGAGCTCGGCACCGTGAAGTCAGCGGATGCGCAGACCGACAATTACTACCGCCTGTTCTATCCTCGCGATTACGACCCTTCCAAAAAGTACCCGCTCATCGTGTACGTATATGGAGGCCCGCATTCCCAGATGGTCACCAACAGCTGGCTGGGCAATGTAAGGATGTGGGAAATGCTTATGGCACAGAAAGGTTATTTCGTGTATGTTCAGGACAACCGCGGTACACAGAACCGTGGAGCGGCATTCGAAAAAGCCATCAACCGCGGGTGCGGCAAGGCTGAAAGTGCGGATCAGATGGCAGGCATCAAAAGTCTTCTGGAAAGATTCCCAAGCATTGACCGCAGCCGGATCGGGGTACACGGCTGGAGCTATGGAGGTTTCATGACACTCACGCTCACATGTGACAACCCTGGATTCTTCAAGGTGGCAGTGGCAGGAGGACCGGTAATTGACTGGAAGTGGTATGAAGTCATGTACGGAGAGCGTTATATGGACAATCCGGACACCAACCCTGAAGGTTACGAATCCACCTCGCTCATCCCTAAGGCGGACAAGCTTACCGGAAGAGTTCTGATTTGCCAGGGAGTGGAAGATGACACTGTGGTATGGCAGCATTCGCTGTCCTTCGTGCAGGCGGCTATAGAAGCAGGAAAACCTCTTGATTATTTCCCATACCCGCTGGACAAGCATAATATGACAGGCGCGGCAAAACTCCACCTGTATGAGAAAATAACAGACTACTTCGAAACATATTTATGAAACGACTGATATGCGTAACTGTGTTCGTCACACTGCTCTGCGGCGGCATGGCGGCTCAGACCAGAAGCGAAACCAAAAGTTACGAGAAGGCTATTGCAAAACCTTCTCTCAAGGCTTATGACAAGTTCCTGAAGAAATATCCTTCATCAGTGTATGCAGGTGATATCTCGGCACGAAGGGACACCCTTCTCAGCATCTCACCCTATGGGTTTGACCAGGCGGCTAAGATAATCGCTGACTTTGCCCCCAATGACGGGGAGTCAAGGGCTTTCGGGTTCAGAAAAAATGCAGCAGATCGCATATATGCTGTCAGAATATCCCCGGAGAGCGACCTTGTGGTGGACGCGATAGAGAAAAACGGAAATTCATGGGAAGCGCTTGACCGGTTCACGATGCCGCTGAATATGGATGAGGGACTGAAGATTTCAGGATTTGTGGATTCGTGCAGCACTTTCCGGATAAGAGACGAGTTCTTCTTCAGCTTCAACCTTCTCGCGGACGACAAGTCCTCCGGGAGCCAGAGTTACATAAGTGCCTGTTTCAGCCCGGACAGCTTCTTCTACGGCTCCGTATGCTTCAACGGAACCCCTCTTCCAAAGCAAAACGAGCCTTACCATATAAGGGGAAGAATTGACAGTTTCTCGGCCGAAACATCCGCACCGCAAATTAGGCTCCTGGCAGCAAGAATCCAGGATAACCCTCTGCTTGAGAAAATCCCTGACAGCGAGTACTACACTTCATCCGCCATCCGGAAATGGATTGAAGAAAACCCTTCAGCCCTGAAGAACGCCAGCAGGCTGCATTTCCTTGGCATTGAGGATGAAAGCACCCTGGTCCAGCAGTTTGCAAAGGCCAAAGGCAAGCAGGAATCTGCCAGATACACAGCCGTCATAATGGATATTCAGGGTTATACCGTGATAGTTGTCAAACAAAAATCCGACGGACAGTATGTGCTCGCGTGGGCGGAGCCGCAGTGCAAGGACAAATACAAGGACAGACTGCTGAACAGCATCTATTTTACCGGACCAAACACCTTGTCCATGCAGTATTACCACGGCAAGCGCACGTTCAGCTACAGCCTCAATCTCTCAAACAAACAGATTAAAAGATAATCATGTCTCACAACCATAATCATATCTCCCCCATTCAATCTTTGAATTGGGTGTATTACCTCGCCATAGCCTTGAATTTCGGGTTCGTCATTCTTGAGGCTGCGGTAGGTCTTGGATATCATTCCATGGGACTTCTTTCGGACGCCGGACACAAGCTGTTCGACGTCTTCAGCCTTGTCATCGCACTGGTTGCCTTCAAATTGGCATCCAGCAAAGCTACAAGCAGATTCACCTACGGCTACAAGAAGACCTCCATACTGATATCCCTTCTCAATGCTGTCCTGCTGCTTGCGGCCGTGAGCATAATACTCGTGGAGAGCTGCCAGAAGTTCGTAAATCCTCCGGAGGTCAGCGGAGCCGCCATATCATGGACTGCCGCGGTAGGAATCCTTGTGAGCGGAATCAGCGCGCTGCTTCTCATGAAGCACCAGAGGGGTGACATCAATACCAGAGGTGCCTTTCTGCACATGGCTACCGATTCGCTCATTTCACTGGGAGTAGTCATCTCCGGAATAATTATCAACCTTACCGGATGGTATCTGCTGGATCCGATTGTCAGCATCATCATAGCGCTCGTCATTCTGCACAACACGGTGCATCTGCTGGGAGAGAGCTTCAGAATGAGCGTGGATGCCATGCCGGACAACATGGATTACAACACTATCATTGAGCACATCTGCTCGTGCGATAAGGTTGAAAGCGTGCATGACCTCCATGTCTGGTCCGTAAGCATTATGGAGAAGGCTCTCACGGCAAGGGTTCAGCTTAAAGATCCAAGCCAAAACCATGAAGCGGTAGCGCAAATCAAGGAAATCCTTAGAAAGGATGGTCTGGACTATATTACAATAGAAACATTTTAACCATTAAAATACAGTTAGTTATGAAAGTTTTAAATCATGTTGTAGCAGCATTGGCTGCAAGTGTATTGCTGGTTTCATGCGCTTCCCAGTCAGGAAGCCTCTCCGGAAAATGGATTGTAAACGATGTGGACGGAAAGGGCGTTTCCGAGTGCGAAACCACTCCTTATCTCTCATTCGACGAGCAGGAAGGCAGCGTAAACGGATGCCTTGGGATCAACCTTCTGACGGGCTCATACTCTTACAAGAACGGCTCTCTGTCATTCTCTAACATGGGCTCTACCATGATGGCAGGAAGCCCTGAGGACGCAGATATAGAAAGAGCTCTGAGCGATGCTCTCGAGCATACTGCCAAAGCCAGCATTGACGGGGACAAGCTCAGTCTCTGCGACAAGTCCGGCAAAGTTCTCGTAACCCTGACAAAGGCTCCGGCAGAAGAGCATGACTGCTCCGCCGAGGAAGGAGAGCATGACTGCTCCGACTGCGAACACAGCGAACACAGCGAAGAGTAAAAATTCCCGCTTACTACCCAATCACCGCTTTGCAGTTTGCATTTGCGGTGATTGTTGTATAAATTTGTAGGATTAATCTTCTGAATATGTTCGAAAACTTATCTGACAGACTCGAAAGGTCGTTCAAAATACTCAAAGGTGAGGGCAAAATCACCGAAGTCAACGTCGCTGAGACTCTTAAGGAAATCCGAAGAGCCCTGCTCGACGCCGACGTCTCATACAAAGTAGCCAAGGAATTCTGCGACAAAGTCAAGGCCAAGGCAATGGGTGCCAATGTGCTCACCGCCGTTAAGCCGCAGCAGATGATGGTGAAGATCGTGCACGACGAGCTCGCCGACTTCATGGGAGCGGAGCATTCCGAAATCAATGTCAAAGGCTCCCCGGCAGTAATTCTCGTGGCAGGTCTGAATGGTTCCGGTAAGACTACCTTCAGTGGCAAGCTCGCTCTCAATCTCAAGGGCAAAAAGGGCATGCGGGTCCTGCTTGCAGCATGCGACACTTTCAGACCGGCGGCTATAGACCAGTTGAAGACTCTCGGAAGCCAGATAGGAGTAGAAGTATATAGCGAAGAGGGAGAAAAAGATCCTGTAAAGGTAGCGAAAAACGCCATTTCAAAAGCACGCAGCGAAGGTTACAGCGCAGTAATCGTAGATACGGCGGGACGTCTGGTGGTGGATCAGGAGCTTATGGATGAGATCAAAGCCATCCATGACGCCATCAAGCCTACCGAAAGCCTGTTCGTGGTGGATGCCATGACCGGTCAGGATGCCGTAGAGTCAGCAAAGGCATTCAATGCCGCGATTGACTACGACGGAGTAGTCCTCAGTAAGATGGATGGCGACACCAGAGGAGGTGCGGCACTATCCATCAAGGCCGTTACCGGCAAGCCTATCAAGTTTGTCAGTGCGGGAGAGAAGATGGAAGCTCTCGATGTATTCTACCCGAGCCGTGTAGCAGACCGAATCCTCGGAATGGGAGATGTGGTATCCCTCGTAGAAAAGGCTCAGGAGCAGTTCGATGAGCAGCAGGCACGCGCTCTGAAGAAGAAAATTGCCAAGAACCAGTTCACTTTGGTCGATTTCTACGACCAGCTCAAGCAGGTTCAGAAGATGGGCAACATGAAAGACATCATGGGGATGCTTCCGGGAATGGACAAGGCGCTCAAAGACGTCGATATTCCGGATGACGCTTTCAAATCTACAGAAGCCATCATCCAGTCCATGACCATGTACGAGAAAGAGCACCCGGAGTGTCTGAACAGTTCCCGCCGAATAAGAATCGCCAAGGGTTCCGGCACATCCATCGCAGAGGTCAACAAACTCCTCAAGCAGTTTGAGCAGACCAGGAAAATGATGAAGATGGCGGTGGACGGCTCCCTTCAGCAGAAACTCCGCTCCCTAAAGCGATAAACGCGCTTAGAAGAGCAGTTTCATATCCGCATCCATCATAGGACCTACAATATCCTCGGGAATGAAATGCCATTCTCCGAGGATTTTTTCGTCCCCGGTATTGGACATGTTCAACTCCCCTACTTTAAGGATATAATTGTATATCATATCCCGCAGTTCCGGATAACGGGCCACTACCCTGCCTTCAGACTCAATGTCCTTGATGCCGGCACCCTCAGGCATCAGTTCTCCGCCACCATTGGCGCGGTATGAGGTCATTGCCACGTTATACCAGGCATCGAGGTCAAAAGTATCACCGCCGACAAGAGATTTTATATTTACGCGCTTCCCGGCAGGTTTGGTCACATCCACGGTATAGACAAGACCGGCAGCCGAATCGAAATTATAGCTTCGCCCCACAAAAGACCAGCGCGAAGTGCCGGTACGCGCATCAGCAGAAGGCTTGATTCTGAGAATATGGTCTCCCGGAGTCTGAATCCACATATCATAGGAATACTCCAGATAGTTCTTAATCTCACGCCCTGTCATCTTTACCACAAACATCTGATTCTCATACGGATATATGGTAAACATATCGTTAAACACCAGTTCCCCGGATTTCACCGTACCATCGAACGTAAGCGGAGCGGCAAACGAAATCTGCGCTTCAGGCACCGAAATTTGGACGGTGTGTACCAGATTGATATAGTCTGACATCCCCTTGTAGGCATCTCTGGTTCGCATATCCATGGCAAGGCTCCCCACTCTCTTGTTGGTGAATTCCCGGACCATGCGATACTCGCTGTCGAAATGTGCCACCATTTCCTCGTCCACCTTGCTCTTGTCCATACGTACGACCCGCGCGCAGGTCCGTTTGGAGCGCAGTCCGCCAAAGCGCTTGTCCGCCGTAATCTCAGCATATCCAACATTCCCGGCTTTCGCACCACTGTTGAGCAGCGCGCTGCCATTATGCTCCACAGCATACGGAGCATGGTCGTGAGCGGAGACTACAAGATCCACTCCACGCAGAGAATAAAGAAGGTCAAGTCCCTGATTTTCAAGAACCCTACCATCACCTTTGCCAGTACCTGAATGCACAGCGGCAATCACCACGTCCGGCTTGTGCTCCGCAATCACTTTATCCACCCACTCCTGCACGCAAGGCACGAGGGAGTGAAAATCCATCCCCGACCACACGTCTTCCGACAACCAGGCTTTCATATTGGCATTGGTAAATCCAAGCACCGCAACCTTCATACCGGCGCGTCTGAAAATCTTATATACCGGGAAATAAGGCTCCCCATCGGTAGTCCTCACGGCATTTGCCCCCAAAAAAGGAATCCCCTCGTCCCGAAGCTCAGCGGTAACCTTGTCATACACGGCATGGCCGGTCTCCACATCGTGGTTCCCCACTACAATGGCATCATACCCCATATATGACACAATCCGCGGGAAAAGATGTTTCCCGAGAGTGTCAACATAGTTGAAATAATAGGTGGCATTATCCCCCTGAAGACAATCCCCGGCATCGATAAGAAGCACGTTATCGCGCCCAACCGCAGTTCTGAGACTATCCACATAGTATTTTACTGACATCAGGCTCGTCCGGTCCGGAGCACCGTCGATATAGTTTCTATTGAACCACGCACCATGTACATCTCCGGTGGTCACTACATACAACTTATGCTCTCTGGCATCAAGAGAAGCCGTCCACGGCCAGGACAGCATCGCCGCCATTACGACGAACCAACTAAGAATCATCTTTTTCATAACGCAAAATTAGTAAATAATCCATACATTTGTGCTATGACAAAACTATATACCGAGGTTCGGACAGAGCGCCGAAGCGACATCAGCATCACCCTGTCGAGCAGGATTGTAATGCTCGGAAGCTGTTTCAGCGACGAGATTGGAGGCAAGCTCCGTGACGCCGGATTCCAGGTTCTCTGCAATCCGTTCGGCACCCTTTACAATCCGGCATCCATAGCTTCAGCCGTATCCAGACTCGACGGCGACACGCTTTTCACAGTTGAAGACTGCGTACAGATGGGAGCAGGAGCAGAGAGGATATGCAGTTTTGAGCACCACAGCTCGTTCGCTGCCCTTACGGTTGAAGATTTTCTGGACAGAGCCAACAGTTCGCTCGTCCGGTCAAGGGACTTTTGGCACAATTCGGACATCGTCATCATCACGCTCGGCACATCGTTCATCTGGAAGCACAAAGGCAAAGTTGTGTCCAACTGCCTGAAACGCCCGGCAAAGGAGTTTGACAGGTCCATGCTCTCCTTCTCGGAAACTGCCGCCCTACTGTCCGGCATCGTAAGGAATCATCCCGAAAAGCGGTTCATATTCACAGTCTCCCCTATACGGCATCTCGGGGACGGAGCACATGCCAATACCATTTCAAAATCATCCCTGCACATCGGACTCCAGAGTGTTCTGGAAGCATTCCCGCAGAGATCCACATACTTCCCGGCATACGAAATACTGCTTGACGAGCTTAGAGATTACCGTTTCTATGCCAATGACCTCGTACATCCAAGAGATGTCAGCGTGGATATTATCTGGAATCGTCTGAAAGAATTCTGCATTCCGGAAAACGAATACCGACGCCTTGAAGCGAACCTCAAGGCATCGGCAGCGTCCCGGCATATTCCCAACACCGGCAAATAATACAGCATCTATTTCAGGACAGGCTTCTTGATACTTCCTATCTCCTTTATGTCCGAGTCGAAAGATTCCGCCCTCAGTTCGGAAAGGTCGATATCTCCGGCACCGCTGATAAGGACCTTTGCATCCTTCGCTTTTCCGGACACATCACAACTTCCCGCCCCGATAACCTGAATATCAAGAGACTTGCAGTCCAGGTTATCAATGTCAATATCCCCGGCTCCGTTGATTAAAAGTCGCACGTCTGCAGCGGACATTCCGTCCAACTCGATTTCGGCCGCTCCAGAAGACTGCAAATCAAAATCCCCGGTAGAGATTTCGGACTTCGAGGTAAAGGATTGTGCTCCGTTGAGTTCCACCTTGGAAAGCTGACGGGTGCTGACCCTTATCTCAAGCTTGCGCACATTCTTGAAAGAATATTTGCCGGCATTCGATATGGTAAGAAGTCCTCCCATATCGTCCGCTGTACTTTGAACACTGATCTTGTCCAACGTACCGGACTTTGCAATCACTTTCACCGAAGGCTCGCCCTGAGTAAAGACAATATCCGCAGGAATATTGCATCGGATGGCGGTAAAATCCTCCACTTCATATTCCTTTTCACTTAATTCGCCGCTGTCCTCAATCTGAACTCGCTCCTCGTCACCTTTTGAATCATATTTGACAAATGCGCAGGATGACAACGCAGATGCTGCCAACAAAGCAGCCAATGGGCATAAAATGTTTTTCATATATCTAAAATTATATCAACAAATCTTTTATATCAATTCCTAAAAGCAAGGCTCTGCGCTTGAATGCCGGAACTTCCTCCTCCATGAATTCTTTCCTCTCCGAGTTCCGAATGACATCCAGTGCATCGCCTGCCACAAAGAAGCCTATTCCCCTTTGGTTGGATATCACATTGCGATTGGAAAGGACTTCATACGAACGCGCCACGGTATTAGGATTCACTCCTATCCTTGCGCCCCATTCACGTACCGAAGGTATTCGATCCCCCGGCTTGAATTCTCCGGAGAGAACTCTCTCGCAGATATTGTCCGCTATCTGTATGTAGATAGGCTTATTATTGTCGAACTCCATCATAACTCTAATGTTTTATAGTTCTGAGTCTAAAGAATATAGCGACCGAGAGAACTACCAGTTCAAGAATCATGGTAATGTTGACCCAATTGTTCAGAATACTGACTGCACGTCCCGGATCTCCGCTAATTTCCACCTCGTCGATAAAAAGCTCAAAGCTGTCGGCGTTGATAAACGAGAAGAAAACACTGCTGGATACTACCCCGATTGCCATACAGGCAAGAATGGTCTTGGCAATCTTGGCCCGTTTGAAGAATATCGCACCGAGGGTAAAAGCAAGTGCATTGCAAATCCACGACACTATGAGCGGATAGCCCAGATTAATGCTCAACTGAGGGCCGCACTCAATGTCAAAAATATTCACGCCGTCAAGAATGGAAAAAATAGTCTCTCCATACGCATACGGGAACAGCAGCGACAGAGCCGTATCACTCGCCATAAGAAACACTGTCATCACTACCGGAATCACAATGGCTGTAATAAGCATCATGGACAACCACTTCTCAAATGTCGATGCAGGTATCATAAGCCAGTCGGAGCCATAGCGCCTCTCGGTAATCCGTCCGTAGAGTTTGACAGGGGAAGAAAGCAGCACTATGCAGCAGGCTATCAAAAAAGACATTACCCTGACAGGAGATCCTAATACATAATTGTTCGCACTGGACATCCACGCAATTATCTGGTAGAATGCAAACATTATGACCGGTACGAGTCCCACTACAACCATGGAAAGACCGTAATTGTTTTTGGCATTGCGGAGATCATACATGAAATACGTAGAAAACCGCTTGATATTGAATATATTGTTCATAGTATTATCCCTTATTTGCTTGTAAACATTCCTTTAATCAGTTCTTTATTCTTGTGGACCGCATTGAACAGCGCTTCAATGTTGACCTTGCTGTCCTGGTTCCGGACATTGGGATACACTTGAATGAACCCTCCCGGCAGTTGCTCGGAATATAGACTCTCCTGGTGAAGTTCGGTACCATAGTCAAAAAACAGTTTGCGGGAAACCTCTTCGAGAGAAGCGTTGAGAAGCACATCCTGACGGTCAAGTATGATGATAGGGTCTATCACATTCTCAAGGTCCCGCACCTGGTGAGTAGAAATCACTATTGTGGAATCTTCCGAAGTGTACTTGAGAATGGACGACCGGAACTGGGAGTTGGACGGAATGTCGAGTCCGTTGGTAGGCTCGTCAAGGAAAAGATACTTGGTGGAGCAGGCCAGGGCAAATGAAATATAGGTTTTCTTCAACTGACCTGTGGACATCGCACTGAGCTTCTGATTCACGTCATTCTCAAAACCATCCATTATCTCCACGAACTTGTCAAGCGAGAAATTTGACCAGAACTTTCCTCTGGACTTGGCCCAGGCATAAGCCTTGTCATATATTGGCGCCACATCATCCGGAAGGTAGAACATCTGCTCAAGAAGAGAAGGCTCTCTGTCATAAGGATTTGCGCCATCCGCATCAATAGAGCCGACCTGCGTCTTCTTGAGACCGCAAAGAAGAGTCAACAGCGTGGTCTTGCCCACACCATTCTCCCCAAGAAGACCATAAATCTTACCGTCCTCGAGAGTAAGATTGATATTTTTCAGCACCTGGTCCTTGCCGTAGCTGAATGCAAGATTATTGACTTTTATCATATCTTAATAGTGTAATAGTTTATTAGCACACTGCAAAGATACGACAAATTTCCGTACGCGCAAATTTTTTTCAAATATTTGACATTTCCCTACCCCACAAGTCTATGAATCTTTTCATATCTTTGCGTGGTTTTAGAAACAATTTCAATGGAAATCTACAGAAGAAAGGTCAATTACTACGAATGCGACAGGATGGGCATCACCCATCATTCCAATTATATAAGGTATATGGAAGAAGCCCGCATAGAGTTGCTTGAAAAGCTCGATTACGGCTTCGACAGGATGGAGGCCGAAGGGATAAGTTCCCCCGTTGTCAGCGTGGAGTGCGAATATAAGAAAACCACCACTTTCCGCGATGAAATAGTCATAAACGTGGGACTCGAAGACATCTCGGCGCTGAAAATGAAATTCAATTACCGGATGACAGTAAACGGGGCACTGGTATGCAAAGGCATCACCACCCACTGCTTCTTCGATAAAGGGAAACCCGCCGTACTCGACGAGAGATTCCCCGAACTATGCCGCAAACTCCGCGAAATGGACTAGAACAAGCGGCTCGTCACTTCCGGTTCATTGCCTGACGGGCGCGGAGTTCCCAGGTACGCAGGCTGTCCTTGTAATGATTGTTGGCATTGACCTTCTGAACGTCAAGCGCCGCATCGGAGTTATCTTCCCAGCGACGGCAGTCGTACATCACCTCGTAAATTCGCCCTATACGGTACTCTCTTGAAATACGAAGAGCCACGGCATAATCCTCCCCGTACTTCACGGTCGGAAAATTGATGGTGCGCAAAAGAGGTGTCCAGAAGCCGCGAGGAGCGCCTAAGCCATTGATTCGCAGCGCATTGTTGCGTCCGTTATCTTCTGTCCATTCGCGATGGTCGATTACCCCGGGAGGAAGCGGCCGAAGGTCTATATCCGTAATCTGATAGGTTCCTATCACCATGGCGCAGTTCTCCTTACGGAATGCGTCCACAAATCTCTGCACCGTATTCTCATCGGAATACATGTCATCCGAGTCAAGCTGCAGAGCAAACCGTCCGCACTTGGGATGATGCACGGCAGCGTTCCAATTGCCTCCTATGGCATGATAGCTGTCATCCTGCGCGATATAAATAAGCCGCTTGTCATCAAACCCGCGTATCACATCCACCGTTCCGTCAGTGGAATTGTCATCCACCACTATCACATTGTATCTGAAATCCGTCTTCTGTGACAACGCAGAACGAATGGCGTCCCCTATCGTGCGCACCCTGTTCCGGCACGGAATCACCACCGACGCTTCATATTCGAACTCTCCCCCGTCACTTAGGTCAACATCCTTGAAATGAGGCTCAAGATAGCCTCCGACTGCCTTCAAATGCGCAGTGCAGACCTTTTCCATCTCTATCTGCACCTCCCGGTTGCGAGGATTCACATAGTCAAACAACTTCTCTCCGGAAGCCCTCAAATCCTTCTCCAGCTCATAGTACAGAAATTCCCCTATGTGCAGCGGGGCGCAGATTCTGCTCACCCGAAGCCGCAGATCATACATCGCCGCAAACTCATATTCAGCGTCCATCTCCCTCACAACATCCTTAAAAACGGATGTCCGGTACAACTGCACGCCGCCAAAATCAAAATCATCCCTCAACGCGCCATCCTGCCAGTCAATAACCGGGGCCGGCTCCACATTTCCGTCCTTGTACACAAAACGGTCGGAATAAACCATCGCCGCATCCGTATCCCGGGCCACGGAAACCATCCTTTCCAAACCGAAATCCACCCACCGCAGCTCTCCCTCTCCGGTGTACAACAACAAATATTCAGAATCACACGCGCAAGCTATCTCACGAAGACGTTTCGTAGAAGTACGGGCGCATACGTCAAATCTCTCTACCATTTTCATAATAGTGCAAACTTAAACAAAAAATACTAAATTTGTATCCACATAAATGCTTTCCGTATGGAGAAAAAACTCGTAATAATCCCTACCTACAATGAAATTGAAAACATTGGGAAGATAATTGCCGCGGTGTCTGACATTGAGGGCGACTATCATATACTGGTAATCGACGACGGTTCGCCGGACGGCACCGCAGACGCGGTCCGCTCTATCCAGAAGCAATGTCCGGACAGGATTTTCCTCATAGAAAGAAGCGGAAAGCTCGGCCTTGGCACGGCGTATGTCGCCGGATTCAAGTGGGCCCTGGAGCATGATTATGACTATATTTTCGAGATGGACGCCGACTTCTCACACAATCCGGCCGATCTGCCAAGACTGCTTGCAGCCTGCGTCGAAGGTGGCGCGGACATGTCTGTAGGCTCCCGTTACTGCGACGGAATCAATGTGGTAAACTGGCCTATGGGAAGAATCATGATTTCCTATTGTGCTTCCATCTATGTACGCACGGTCCTTGGATTCAGAATATTTGACAGCACGGCAGGATTTGTCTGCTACTCTCGCAAAGTTCTTGAGACCATAGATCTGGATGCCGTCAGGATGAAGGGCTACGGATTCCAGATAGAACTCAAATACACCGCCCACAAACTTGGCTTCAAGATTGCCGAAGTGCCGGTCGTATTCGTCAACCGCAAGGAAGGGACTTCCAAGATGTCAGGAAGCATTTTCGGAGAAGCCTTCTGGGGCGTTCTCGCTCTCAGGTTCCGCAAGTTCAAAAAAGCAGGCAAATAATGAAAGAGTTGTACGTTGACAGGATTGCCGACATCATGGGCATCAAATCCTGGCAGGTGGAGAATTGTGTCGAGATGTTTGCAGACGGCGACACAATACCTTTCATCAGCCGCTACAGGAAGGAAAAGACCGGCGGCATGGACGATGCCCAGGTTGCAGAACTCAAACACTACATAGACGTCTTCAATGAGATGGAAAAGCGCAAAGAAACAGTTCTCAAGACCATCTCGGAATCAGGATCCCTTACGGAAGACCTGAAAGAGCAGATAGAGAATTGCGTAAACTCCACCGAACTTGAAGATTTGTACCTTCCCTTCAGACCGAAAAGACGCACACGGGCCACTGCCGCCAGGGAACTCGGTCTCGAGCCGCTTGCAGACCTGATGTGGAACGTACGTTCACGCTACCCGTCATCCGATGCCTCCAAATTCGTCAAGGGAGATGTCTCCGACATCGAAGCCGCTCTTGCCGGAGCAAGGGACATCATTTCCGAGCGGCTCAGCGAAACAGCCGCAATACGTGAGAACCAAAGGTCCATCTTCCGTAAAAGACATCTCTGCACCAAGGTCACCAAATCCGGGAAAGAGAATCCGGAAGCGGACAAATACAGAAATTGCTTTGACAAGTCATATCCGTTGGACCGCATCCCGGCACATACACTTCTTGCCATACTGAGGGCGGAGAACGAAGGATTCCTCAAGGTATCCATAGATACGGACGCTCAGAGGAGTTGTGACAAGATATACTACGATTTCTGCAAAGCGCATGCTTTCCCTGGAGGAGAACTTGCAGAGCAGATCAAACTTGCCGTCCAGGACTCATTCAAACGACTCATCGAGCCTTCCATCAGCGCAGAGGTGATACGTGAGGCCAAGAGCAGGGCCGACATCGAAAGCATCAACGTCTTCGGGGACAACCTCAGGCAGCTCCTTCTCGGAGTCCCGGTCGGGCAGAAAAGAACCATGGCCATAGACCCGGGATTCCGCAACGGATGCAAAATAGCCTGTCTAAGCGCAGAAGGAAAGCTTCTGTATCATACAATCATATATCCTCACCCTCCACAAAACGACAAGGTAAAGTCAATCATGGCGGTGCAGGAAATGATTGGCAAATACAAGACAGAAGCCATCGCCATAGGAAACGGCACCGCATCCCGGGAGACTGAAGATTTCATAAAGCGCATCAGGCTTCCTGAAGGATGCAAAGTTTGGACGGTAAGTGAAGACGGAGCTTCCATCTACAGCGCATCGGAAGTCGCCAGAAAGGAATTTCCGGACGAAGACGTCACTGTCCGGGGCGCCGTATCCATAGGAAGGCGTCTTATGGACCCTCTGGCGGAACTTGTCAAAATAGATCCGAAGAATCTTGGCATAGGTCAATATCAGCATGATGTGGATCAGGGCCTGCTGAAGGAGAAACTGGACAATACCGTTGAAAGTTGTGTCAACTCCGTAGGCGTCAACCTCAACACTGCCTCACCGTACCTTCTCTCGTATGTCGCCGGAATCGGGCCGTCATTGTCAGAAAGCATTGTCTCATACAGGGACAAAGAAGGCGCATTCAGCAGCAGAGAAGATCTCAAGAAAGTCCCGCGACTAGGCGCAAAGGCGTTCAAGCAGTGTGCCGGATTCCTGAGAATAAGGGGAGAGGGGAACCCGCTCGATGCATCGGCAGTTCATCCTGAATCCTACGGGATTGTGGATGCAATGGCCAAGTCACTCGGCGTCAGCACCAGAGAACTGGTCGGCAATCAGGATTTATGTTCACGCATCAACGCTCAGGACTTCGTAACCGATCAGGCAGGACTCCCGACCATCAATGACATCATAAAAGAACTTGCCAAACCGGGGCTCGACCCGCGCGAACATGCGGGAGAATTCTCGTTTGCAGAGGATGTCAGAAGCATAGAAGACCTTAAGACCGGCATGGAACTTCCCGGAATAGTGACCAACATCACCAATTTCGGTGCGTTCGTAGATATAGGCCTGCATGAGAATGGTCTCATACACGTCTCCAAACTCGGTCCCCGTGGCACAGATCCCACCAAGGTCCTTAAGTTGCATCAGCACATAACGGTAATCGTGGAATCCGTTGATCTCGACAGATCGAGAATCGCTCTCAGGCCGGCCGGCAAATCCAAGATATAAAGGCTACAACGGGATGTGCGCCTGATTTCGGACGCTATCCCCTGTCGGAAGCGTCAGTCTTCAAGGGAGATTTCCCGAAGTTCGGCTCTATAGGCCATAAGCAGACGGGACTTGGATATGAATCCAAGATATTTCTTGCTGTCCGGATCCACTACCGGCAAACGCCAGGCCCCGGTCTTCTCGAACTTGCGCATCACCGTATCCATCTTTTCACCATAGTAGATGTAATCCGGCGGCGTTTCCATAATGTTATAGACATGTATGCTGTCGTATTTGTCCGGGC
>HF986319.1:31303-37806 GCA_000432655.1 Bacteroides sp. CAG:1060 | reverse complement strand
AACAGATATTTGCGGGCGGCGGCCACATCCACCATCCCCTGAAATCTTCCATTCGAATCTATAACCGCCAGCACAGCTGCTTCCGAATCGGATATTATGCCCACAACATCACGCAGTGTGGCATCTATCTGCACTCGTGGATATTTGTCCCTGATAAGGTCCTTGGTCTGAAGCAGTGTCAGCACGGCCTGATCGTTGTCATGGGTCAGCAGGTCTCCGCTTTGGGCGATACGCTTGGTATATATGGAATATTTCTCAAAAATACGCACAGTCCCGAACGACACCGTCGATGTAAGAATCAGCGGAATCAACAGTTCATATCCACCTGATATCTCCGCAATCAAGAAGATCGCGGTCATCGGGGCCTGCATCACTCCAGCCATCAAGGCAGCCATTCCCACCAGGACGAAGTTCTGCTCCGGGACACTGAATCCCACAAGATTGAAACATCTCGCCACGATGAATCCCAGTATGGCACCGGAGAACAGCGTAGGACCAAATGTTCCTCCCACTCCTCCTCCGGAGTTTGTAAGGGTCATCGCCACTATCTTCAAGAAGAGAATCAGGGTGAAGAATATCGGAATACCCCACTTGTAATTCATCATGAATGAAAGCATGGTCTTGCGCTCAAGGACTATTTCATGCCCGTTCAAAAGACTGTGAAGGGAATCATACCCCTGCCCGTAAAGTGGCGGCAAAAGGAATATGAGAAGTCCCAATCCTACAGCGCACACTCCCCATTTCACATAAGGGTTTTTGAATTTCCCGAGTTTGTCCTCCAACCACAGCGTTCCGTTGGTAAAATACAGGGAAAACAGGCCGGCAGCCGCTCCAAGCCCGATATAGAACGGGATGTTCGGCATCGAGAAGGGTGTAAGGTTGCAGGCGAAAACAGGGGTCTGGCCCCTGAAGATATATGCTATCACCGTGGCAGAAATGGTAGAAATCAGCAGTGGAAGCATGGTCTTCATGGAAACGTTGAAAAGCAATATTTCCATTGTGAAGAGCACACCTGCCAACGGGGCCTTGAATATCCCGGCCACAGCACCTGCAGCACCGCATCCGAGCAGCAAGGTAATGTTCCGGTAGGAAAGCTTGCACACCCGGCCTATGTTGGAACCTATGGCCGCACCGGTATATACTATAGGCGCCTCAGCTCCGACGGAACCACCGAAACCTATGGTAAAACTGGAAGTCAGCACAGACGACCACATATTGTGGGGCTTGATCTTGGACTCGTTCCTTGATATGGCCAGAAGAACCTTTGTCACTCCATGTCCGATATTGTCCTTCACGACAAATTTCAGCAGAAGCAGGGAGACAAGCATTCCCACACCCGGCAGGACAAGAAAACTGAACTCGTAGTCCAGTGAGCCCCAGATGTTGCCATTAAGAACATAACTTATGAGTTCTATAGCGAAATCAAGAATGACAGCGGCGCACCCAGAGAGCACGCCGACTATAAAACTCAGAAGCAATATCTTGTTCTGATCGGATATTTTAAAATTCAACCTATTCACCGGAATCCGCAGAATCATCATCAGAACCGTACTGGGAAATATTGTCGTCCGGAATCGTACCCTCATCATCGACAGGCTCAGATGTTGCTCCTGCAACTTCTTCGGCCTCCGCCTCTTCCTCTCCTTCAAGCCAGTTCTTGATATCGTCCGCATCATCTATCTTGACCTTAATCTTCACAAGATAAATATCTTCCGGAAGCTCTATCAACACTGCATAAAAGGGAGTTCCGTCCGGCTTGTTATATTTGGTAAGATCCGGAAGATAGTCACTGAAACCCTTCGGATACTTCTCTGCAAAAACCTCTGCCAACTCACGTGGCATATTCTCATAACTGATAATGTGTCTTTTCTTATTGTCCTGCGCCATACTAATGCATTTGAGACTGCAAAGATGATACTATTTTCTGAAAAACAAAGACTTTTGTTCCTTTTTTCTTTCGGGGTCATGTTCCACGAATACCTCTTTCATCGTACGAGGGTCAAGACCCGTGCAGAACATAATGGACGAAGTGGTCATCGGAGTAGGCATAAAATCCTGAACCTGCTCCATCCAAATGCCTTTGAGGGACTTATTGGAAGCCAGCTTGCGCATATCCTGGAGCGTACATCCCGGATGAGACGAGATAAAATACGGCACAAGCTCCGTGTGCGTCCCCTCCTCTCTGTTGATCTTGTCAAATTCAGCACGAAGCCGTTCGAAAAGACTGAAAGAAGGTTTCGCCATATAATACAGCACCTTATCTTCAGTATGCTCAGGTGCCACTTTAAGTCGCCCGCTGGTATGGCGCAGCATAAGTTCACGGAGATATTTCTTTCCGCTTCCATCGACAAATCCTTTCTCGTCAAGAAAAAGATCGTACCTCACACCGCTTCCGATATACGAATGCCTTATACCTTTCACTGCATCCACGCGCCGGTAAAGCGCAAGCACCCGCTCATGATTACGATCCATATTACTGCAAGGAGAAGGGAAAAGGCACGACTTCCTCCGGCATACGGCACATCTTGACGGGTCTTTACCATGCATACCGTACATATTGGCCGTAGGTGCCCCGAGATCCGATATGTTACCCCTGAATTCCGGCATGGCGGCAAGTTCCCGCACTTCCTTGAGAATAGACTCTTCGGAGCGGGACTGGATAAATTTACCCTGATGCGCCGCTATGGTACAGAAATTACATCCCCCAAAACAGCCCCTGTGGGTAATGATGGAGTCCTTGATCATGTCATAAGCCGGAATCCGCTTTCCTTTGTATCTCGGATGCGGTTTTTTGGTAAAAGGAAGATCCCAGAAAGAATCCATTTCCTCGGTTGTTGCCGGAGGAAGAGGAGGATTTACCCTGACATAACCATCTCCCACCGGTTCCACCAAGGTCTGAGGCGTAAGCATATTGGCATGAACCTCAATCTGATGAAAATTCTCGGCGAACGAGCGGGGTTCTTCAAGGCACTGCTCGTAGGAATGAAGCACAAGCGCGCCATCAAGCTTGCATACACCCTTACGGTAGAACGCCAGTTGCGCAATATTCTCCATCTGCCTGAGATTCCGCCCGTTCTCTATTGCCCTTGTCAGCTCAAGCATCGTACGCTCCCCCATTCCATAACAGAGCCAATCGGCTCCGCTGTCCACAAGAATCGACGGGTGAATGGAATTATCCCAATAATCATAATGGGCAAGACGCCTGAGCGAAGCCTCGACGCCTCCTATGACCACAGGTACGTCAGGCCACAGCCGCTTAAGTATCTTGGTATATACTGTGACTGCCCTGTCCGGTCTTCTTCCAAACTGTCCGTCAGGAGTGTATGCGTCTTCATGACGCAAACGCCTGGCTGCGGTATAATGGTTGACCATGGAATCCATCGCCCCGGAGTTCACTGCAAAATACAGCCTTGGAGCGCCCAACTTGCGGAAGTCCCTCAAGTCGTCCTTCCAGTTCGGCTGTGGCACCACAGCTACCCGGTAACCGAATTTTTCGAGGTATCTGGCTATACACGCCGTGCCGAAACTCGGATGATCCACAAAGGCGTCACCTGTAAAGAAGATCACGTCTATGTAGTCCCATCCGAGCCTCTGAACTTCCTTTACGGAAGTCGGTATATTACATTCGCTCAGGCAGTTCAATTCCAAGAATATTCATTCCTCTACGAAGTACTGAAGCCAGGGCGGATATGAGAGCGAGTCTCATCGCACGCAAGTTGGCGTCAGGTTCCTTGAGGATACCCGTATCGTGATAGTACTGATTGAATTCCTTGGCAAGTTCATAGCAATAATTGGCTATGAGTGCAGGAGAGAGTGCAGATGCCGCCTCGGAGACTTTCTGCGGATAGGAAGACAGAATCTTCACCAGCCGTATTTCCTTTGCGCTCAATTCGGCGCTATCCGGCATAGATGTACTGAATCCCTGCTGCTGCGCCTTGCGGAGGATAGAACAGATTCTGGCATGAGTGTACTGGATGAAAGGACCGGTATTGCCATTGAAGTCTATCGACTCTTTAGGGTTAAAGAGCATCTTCTTCTTAGGATCGACTTTCAGAATGAAGTACTTGAGAGCACCAAGTCCAATCATGGAATACAGCCTGTCTTTTTCCTCTTCCGAGAGTTCTGCAAGCTTGCCGCTTTCCTCTGATGTAGCCTTTGCCTCGTCGTACATCTTGGCGATGAGATCATCCGCATCCACAACCGTTCCTTCCCTTGACTTCATCTTTCCTTCCGGAAGTTCCACCATTCCGTATGACAGATGGAATATCTGATCCGCCCAGTCGAACCCGAGTTTTTTGAGAATCAGCTTGAGCACCTGGAAATGGTAATTCTGCTCATCGCCCACCACATATATGTGAGAATCCAGCTTGTATTCCGAGAATCTGCGTTCCGCGGTACCGAGATCCTGGGTAATATACACAGATGTACCGTCGGAGCGGAGAAGCAGTTTGCGGTCAAGTCCGTCGGAGGTAAGGTCACACCATACCGACCCGTCCGGATCTTTTACAAAAACTCCCATATCCAAGCCTCTATGTACGAGTTCCTTACCGAGAAGATAAGTATCGTGTTCATAATAAGTCTTGTCGAAAGTGATGCCAAGAGCCTTATAGGTCTGCTCGAATCCGGCGAACACCCACTCGTTCATCATCTCCCAGAGTCTTCTTACCTGAGGGTCGCCTTCTTCCCATTTCACAAGCATCTCATGCACGTCATCCATGACTGCAGGATTTTCTTTTTCCATCTTGGCAAACTCCACATAGCAGTCACCTACCAGATGGTCACCTTTCTTGCCGGTACTTTCAGGCGTAGCTCCGTTAAAACGCTTTTCCCACGCATACATGGACTTGCAGATATGTACTCCGCGGTCGTTTACAAGCGTGGTTTTGATAACGTCATTACCTGCGGCCGCAAGCAGATTTGATACGGATGATCCGAGAAGATTATTGCGCACATGCCCGAGATGAAGCGGCTTGTTGGTATTAGGAGAAGAGAATTCCACCATGATTCTGCGTCCGGTGGAAGGCAGTTTTCCGAAATTCTCGTCAGACACCACTCCTTCCAGAGACTCCTTCCAATAGACTTGAGACAGACTCAGATTAAGAAATCCCTTTACCGAGTTGAACGCCCGAATCTCGGAGCAGTTGGCCACAAGCCATTCGCCGATGGCATTGCCGCTCGCATCAGGAGACTGGTGTGTAATACGAAGGAGCGGGAACACCACAAGGGTATAATCCCCCTCAAATTCCTTACGTGTAGGCTGAATCTGAAGCGCAGACGGCTCAATTTCAGCCGAATATACTGCCCTTATAGCCTCTGAGGCCTTAAGGGCGATAAACTGTTCCGCTGTCATTACCCGAGATATGATTTAAGCAGTTTACTTGCAGACGGCTTCTTGAGTTTGCGTATAGCCTTCTCTTTTATCTGCCTTACTCTCTCCCGTGTAAGATCAAGTCTTTCACCTATCTCTTCGAGAGTCATTTCCTGGCAGCCGATACCGAAAAACGACTTGATGATTTCACGCTCCCTTACAGTAAGAATCTGAAGGGCGCGCTCAATCTCTGTACCGAGAGACTCATTGGTAAGTCCTCTGTCGGCACTTGGAGAATCGTCGTTTGGAAGGACATCAAGAAGACTGTTGTCTTCACCCTCCACGAACGGAGCGTCCACACTGACATGTCTTCCGGAAACCCTGAGAGTATCGGCAATCTTGTCCTTAGGAATATCTATCATGTCCGCAAGCTCTTCTGTGGAAGGCTGGCGTTCGTTTTCCTGCTCGAATTTTCCGAGAGCCTTGTTAATCTTGTTCAGGGAGCCCACCTGATTCAGAGGCAGTCTCACAATACGGCTCTGCTCGGCAAGCGCCTGAAGAATGGACTGGCGAATCCACCATACTGCATACGAAATAAACTTAAAGCCTCTGGTCTCATCGAATTTCTCCGCAGCCTTTATAAGTCCGAGGTTGCCCTCGTTGATAAGGTCCGGAAGGCTGAGTCCCTGATTCTGATACTGCTTGGCTACAGATACCACGAAACGAAGATTGGCCCTAGTAAGTTTTTCAAGAGCTTCCTGATCGCCCTTTCTGATACGCTGGGCAAGTTCCACCTCTTCCTCAGGTGATACCAACTCCTCTCGTCCAATCTCCTGGAGGTATTTATCCAGAGATGCACTTTCGCGGTTGGTAATTGACTTTGTAATTTTTAACTGTCTCATATATTTGTTTATGTTTTTACTACACGCAAAATCGCGATCGGGACATCCCGACCGCGACTTATATATCTCAGCACGAATGTCTATTCGTCCTTTCCGAAACCGAAGTATCCAGGTCTTCCTGAGGCTGTAATGCCTTCAATAAATACGGATCTTCTGCTCTTCTTGGCTATGTTTATCACATCCTGCGGCTTGCTGACCTTCTGATCATTTACATACAGGATGACAAAGCCGTCCTCTACGCCCTGCTTGGCAATCTTGCCGTTGCCTACAGAAACAATCTCCACGCCCTTGGC
>HF986319.1:26469-31223 GCA_000432655.1 Bacteroides sp. CAG:1060 | reverse complement strand
CAGAACTCTCCTCAAGGAATACTACAGGAAGTTCCAACTCTTGCCCGTCACGTATGACTTTCAGGACAGCCTTGTCTCCCGGATGAAAACTGTTCACTCTCTCCTGAAGGGAAGCAGGTGACTTGATAGGATGAGAATCGATGGCCACAAGCACATCCTTGCTCTTCACACCAGCCTTGTCCGCTGCTCCGCCCTTAACGACTTCGTGTATATATACGCCGTCAAGAGAAGAAAGTTTCATTTCCTCGGCAGTTTTTTCATCAATTGCCGACATTGAAACTCCGAGTTTCGCTCTCTTCACAGAGCCGAAGTCTATCAAA
Source organism: Bacteroides sp. CAG:1060 (assembly GCA_000432655.1). Classification (GTDB taxonomy): domain Bacteria; phylum Bacteroidota; class Bacteroidia; order Bacteroidales; family UBA932; genus Cryptobacteroides. Next base: position 30,903 of record HF986319.1, on the reverse strand, counting down.
TCAGACACAACCTTGTGTACGATATTGGAAGGTACGGCAAAGGAGTAACCGGTAAACGAGCCAGTCGTAGATATGATGGCGGTGTTGATACCCACCAGTTCACCAGCCTTGTTCACCAATGCTCCACCGGAATTTCCAGGGTTCACTGCGGCATCGGTCTGAATGAAAGACTCAATCTTGAATTCTCCCGTATTGCTCATGGAACGGCCCTTGGCGCTGACTATGCCTGCCGTAATGGTAGAGCGCAACTCCTCTCCGAGAGGGCTTCCGATAGCAAGTACCCACTCCCCGAGACGCAATTCGTCAGAATCCGCGAACTGAAGCACAGGAAGTCCGGTCTCCTCTATTTTGATGAGTGCGACATCAGTAGCCGGATCGGTACCGATAACCTTGGCATCGTAGGTCTTGTTGTTGTTGAGCGTGACCTGAACGGATGTCGCGTTGTCCACAACATGGTTGTTGGTAACGATATAACCGTCCTGGCGGATTATAACTCCGGAGCCACTCCCCTGGCGCACGCGCTCGGAAGACTGCATGTTCTCATCTCCGAAGAAAAAGCGGAAGAATGGGTCAATATACTGCTGCTGACGGCTTTTCACCGTCACTTTCACATACACGACCGCCTCTACTGCATTCTCGGCAGCGTATGTAAAATCCGGATAGTCCGACAATGACAAATTGACAGTCCGGGTGGTCTGTCCCTGCGGAGTCACATTTTCCAGAGTCTGTATGTCAGGCGTCGCCGCCTTGACGATTCCGAAGGCAGCCAAACCGCTCAGCAGCACTGAAGCCGCCACTGTAATGATGTTTTTATTCATATCATTCACTTTTTAGAATTATCTGTTAAACGTTCGTGGCGCACATATAAGCGCAACAGCCCAAAATTGTCAAATAATATGCCAGTTTTATTGATATAATTACTAAATTTGTACTCATTGAACATTTATAGTACGAGATATGGAATTCAGCATTTCAAGCGCCAGCCTGCTAAAAGGCATTATGGATGTATCCAAAGCGATACCGACCAAGACAGCACTTCCCATTTTGGAGAACTTTCTTTTTGTACTGAAAGACAATATTCTTGAGATTACCGCTTCAGACCAGGAGCTCACGCTTCGCACAAGCATTGAAGTCACGAATTCCGTTTCTGATGGAAGCATCGCTGTACCTGCAAGACAACTGATTGACCTTCTGAAAAATCTCCCGGACCAGCCGATTGAAATCAAAACATCCGGAAGCAATGCAGCGGAAGGGTCATTCGAGTGCATTTGGAACAGCGGAAATTCTTCACATCCGTATTTTTCCGCCGCCGACTACCCTGAAATCAAAGGCACGTCGGACAACGCGGTCAAGGCAAGTTTCCCGGCACACACTCTGTGTGAAGGAATCAGCAGTACCATATACGCCACTGCGGACGATGAGATGAGACCGGCAATGAACGGTATCTTCTTCGACATGGATCCGGATTCCACGACACTCGTGGCTTCAGATTCACACAAGCTCATCTGCTACACCACCAAAGATGCCCGGATAAGCGAGAAATCATCATTCATACTCCACAAGAAACCGGCTGCAATCCTTAGGAGCATTCTTGACAAGGAAGAAGGAGATGTTACCCTGGAATTCGACTCCAGTATGGTTGTCTTCCATTTCGGCAATACCATGATGGTGTGCCGCCTGATTCTCGGCAAGTTCCCTGATTATCGCAGGGTGATTCCGCAGAACAACGCCAATATTCTCAGAATAGACCGCGCCCAGCTGCTTGACACCGTCCGACGCGTAGCCGTATGTGCCAACAAAGCGTCCAACCATATCAAAATGGATCTTTCCGAAGGACAGCTTGAGATCACGGCGCAGGACCTTGGATTCGCTCTGGCTGCATACGAAAAGATTCTCTGCGACTACAAGGGAGAGAACCTCAGCATCGGATTCAAGTCCTCGTTCCTTATAGACATCCTCAACAACATAGACTGCACCACTCTGGTCATGAAGTTCGCAGATGCCCGCAGGGCGGCGCTCATCATTCCTTCCGAGGAAGAAGAGAGCAGCAGCAAGATTTGCGGCATCCTCATGCCGATTATGGTATCATAAGACTATCGAGATGGAATTGAACCTTGACAAGCCCCTTATATTCTTTGACATAGAAAGCACGGGGCTGAATATACCTGCGGACTCCATAGTGGAGCTCAGTTTCGTAAAAGTTCTTCCCGGAGGAGAAACCCGCATAAAGACATGGAAGATCAAGCCATGGGACTACGAAAAGCAGTGCCAGAGACCCATGAATCCGGAAGCATCCAAAGTCAACGGTATCACTGATGACATGCTTGTGGACTGCCGTACTTTCTATGAGTATGCTCCTGAAATAGCCGAATGGCTCAAAGACAGCAACCTTGCCGGATTCAACTCCGCCAAATTCGATCTCCCTATGCTTGCGGAAGAGTTCGAAAGAGCCAAACTCGCCGGACTTGATCTGAAGGTGAATCTTCATGAGCCGCTTATGGTGGATGTCCAGAACATCTACCACACGATGGAGCCGCGCAACCTGAAGGCAGCATACAGGTTCTACTGCGGAGGAGAGGACTTTGACAACGCCCACACGGCCGAAGCCGATACCATTGCCACATACGAAGTGCTCAAAGCTCAGCTTGACAGGTACGACACCCTCAAGAACGACGTCAAATCCCTGGCATCATACGCACCCAAAAGATATGTGGATTTTGCGGGCACTCTCGTGTATGACGACAAGAACGAGCCTGTCATCAATTTCGGCAAGCATAAAGGCAAACGTGCGCGTGAGGTGTTCAAGAATGAGCCCAATTATTTCAAATGGATACAGCAGAGCAGTTTCACCCTTGAGACCAAAGCCCAGTTTGCAAGACTGGAGCAGGAATATACCAGAGAGACGCTTATGTCCGCTGACAAGTTCAATGTAAGACCATTCAAAACGGAGAATCACCGATGAATATAGTGGTATTCAGTTCCGATTCCAATGTTTTCGTTCGGCCGGACACAACTTGGGAAAGAGACAACGAAGACCTTTATGTTCCGGAGTTCATCAACACCATAAGTTGGACTCCGGTGCTTTTTGCAAGGATATCCAAGCCGGGACGCAGCATATCATCCAAGTTTGCGTCCAGATATTATGACGGCATAGGATACGGAGTCCTCCTATACCCAGAGGACCTGATAAGCAAGGGCCCGGAAGGGTTCGCAAGTGCCTGTTGTGTGGATCACACCTCCTTTCTCACGTTTCCCACGTATCCTCCGACAAGACTTGACGGACAGCAGAATAGGTTCAAGCTGAGCAAAGACGGCGCCCCGCTGCTTAGTTACGACAAGGGCTCGAGCCGTATGATTGAATCAGCCATAGAGAAAGTTTCCAAATACTGTTACCTTCGCATCGGAGACATTCTGGCCATAGAAATCGACAGAAGGAGCACATTGTGCAAAAGGGAAGACGACCGGTGCCACATAACAGGAACATTCGGCGAAGACTCCATACTTGATTTCAAGACAATATTTTAACATATATCATTAAGTTTATGAAACTAATTCCTATATACACCTGGAACAAGGGTATTCTCAACTTCAACCACAAGAGTGACAGGCTCTCCAAAAAGCCATGGTTCCAAGGCGTTCTGCTGCTCACTTGCGTAGCCCTGGCCATGCTTTTGGCCAATCTGCCTCTGACCAGAGAACTCTACCACAGCATCCTTGAGACCAACATCAGGGTCCATCTCTTCAGCGACAATGGTACTGTGGATGTGTTGTTCCCGCGCGATATGACCATAGAGAAGTTCATAAACGACATTCTGATGGTCGTATTCTTCTTCACTGTCGGGCTCGAGATTAAGCGTGAAGTTTCCTGCGGAGAACTTTCATCAGTCAAGAAAGCACTGCTTCCAATCATAGCTGCATTCGGAGGAGTCATCGCCCCGGCAGTCATTTATACAGTTATCAACCACGGCACGCTCGCCGCATCCGGATGGGGTATTCCTACTGCCACCGATATTGCATTTGCGGTCTGCATACTCTCCATGCTGGGCGACAAGGTACCGGTATCGCTGAAGGTATTCCTCACCGCGCTTGCCATAGCCGATGACCTTATAGCCATATTGGTAGTGGCCCTTTTCTATGGAGGCAACATCAATCTTGAGCTTCTCGGTATGGCTGCCCTCGTGATTATCGTAACTCTGCTTCTGAGAAAAGTCGGAGAGAAAAAGATGTTCCCATACATTGTCTGCGCATTTCTTGTGTGGGTTCTATTCTACTACAGCGGAATACACGCCACCATGTCCGGCGTGGTAATGGCATTCCTGATTCCATCCGCACCGCGATACAACAAGGCGCAATATATACGCAAGCGCAATCACTATATAGCCATGTTGGAAAAATATGAAGGCATCGACAACGAGTCTTTCACTATCGGACCAC
>HF986319.1:21686-26437 GCA_000432655.1 Bacteroides sp. CAG:1060 | reverse complement strand
TCTGCGCAGGCTTGAAAAAGTCGCACACGGAACGATGGACATGAGCTACAGAGTGGAGCATTCTCTCTCCCCTTGGGTCAATTTCCTTATCATGCCTATCTTCGCCCTCGCCAACGCCGGTGTGGAAATCAGCGACGCTTCATATTTCAACGTATTCAACTACAGTCCGGAGCTCGGTAGCGTATCCATGGGTATTTTCCTCGGATTGCTCCTTGGAAAGCCTCTCGGCATCACGCTGTTCAGCTGGATAGCTATCAAACTCAAGATCGGTGCCATGCCGGATAAGGCCAACTGGGCTCTTTTCTTCGCGGTCGCATGCCTTGGAGGTATCGGATTCACGATGTCCATTTTCGTGGACACGCTTTCATTCGCCAACGCTCCTGCCGACATCATGATGCATCTTAGGGATGCCGGTAAGATTGCGGTTCTTCTGGGCTCCGTATTCTCCGGTATATTGGGAACAATTCTAATACTTATGTTTTCAAAGAAAAAGAAGACGGCTTAGGCGCAAATAATTCAAGTCATCACATAAAAACTCCGGTACATATTCTTGGTATCGGAGTTTTTTTGTATATTTGCAGTCTGTACGCCACTTTAGCTCAGTCGGTAGAGCAGCGCATTCGTAACGCGCAGGTCGCCAGTTCGAGCCTGGTGAGTGGCTCATTAAAAGGATGGCTAAGAGTCAAAAGACTGATAGTCATCCTTTTTTAGTCATCCCATTTACTGCTCGCAATCCATTTACACACCACGCATTTCCACCAATAAAGCAAATAATTTATGATGCATTGCAACCTTTTACCCGCTTTTGAGGTCTAACATGCAGGACAAATCAAAAACACAACCATTATGCAAGAAATCATTATTTCCACTCTGGTTCCTATCAGTGTCTGCGTGGTACTGCCATGCATCATTGTTTTCCTCATCACGAGAAGCCGCAGTCACATGATTGACAAAAAGACTGAGGTCGTACTTAAAGCCATCGAAAGCGGAGCGCAACTGGACCCTAATATCTTCGGGAAAGAGCGCACGAAATCCACAAAGCAAAAAGTCTTCTCTCTCTGTACCTCAGGTATGATTACCCTGGCAATAGGAATCGCCCTTTTAGTCATACCATTTTGGGCCGAGAGCGCAATATCTAAGGTGAACGCTGTCCTGTTCCAAGTTCCGGGCTGCATATTGGGATTCCTCGGTATCGCACTTCTATGTGCCTATTTCATCATGAAGAAACAGTTCTCCAAGGAAATCGAGGAAGAAGAAAGACAGCTGTCAGAGCAGAACCAAAAGGCACACGAAGACGCTTAGATTATCAATGACCGAAAAACAATTCATAGACGAAATCAGCGCTGTGCAGGAGCCTTTACGGAGGTTCCTGTGCGTGCTGTGCGGCGGAGATGCGTTTACGGCCGATGATATTGCACAAGACACCTGCTTGAAGGCATGGCTTGCTATAGGCAAGTTTCGAGGTGAGTCCAAGTTCTCAACTTACATCATGAGAATAGCATACAACTGCTGGTGCAGCCGCAGCTCCAAACCTCAGGACAGCAGCATCGACACCGACAAGAATGTAACCCGATACGGGATATCTCCTGATTCGGCCGACGAGCACTTCAAATACCAGTCATTATACAAAGCCATTTCCGAACTGAATCCCAACGAAAAGGCGGCCATTCTGCTATTTTACATGGAGGACAAGGAAATAAAAGAAATAGCTGTAATAATGGATATGCCGGAAGGAACAGTAAAATCACTGCTTTCCAGAGGCCGTACCAAACTAAAAATCAAACTGCAGGACAATGAACGATTCTGAAATCAGAGAGTTTTTCCACGCCAACCGACCGGCTCCGCTTAAAAGAGAAGAGTTTATGGCGCAATTGGAGCAACGCATTTTGCTGGCAAACGAAATCAAACGCGAGCATGACAAGCAAATAGCGTTCTATAGACGCGTGTCGCTCATAACGCTCATAGCAGGTTTACTCATTGGTGCCGGCATCACTGTGCTGACACTCCTTCGTCCCGTAAGCCTTCCGCAATTCAACACGGCAATCCTAACTACCATAAGCACTTTCATCTGCAAATGGTGGTATGTATTCGGTGCCATATTAGGCACAGTCGCTGTCGGACTTCTTCTGTTTCCGACAAGATGGAATCACTCCTCCCTATAAGACTATACGATGTATTCGTAGAATTTGGCTATTGACTCCATGCCGGAAAAGAACTGCTTGAGAAGACAACTCTCATTCGGAGAATGTATGGTATCTCTTTCCAGTCCGAATCCCATCAGAAGCGGATCCACCCCAAGAATCTTCTGCACTTCCGCAAGGATTGCAATGGAGCCGCCGCCGCGGGAAGGAACAGGCTCTGCACCGAACACCTCTCCGATAGCGCGTGAGGCAGCTTTGTATGCCGGAGAATCAATAGGAATAAGGAACCCGTCACCGCCTTCCATAGGAGTCACTTCCACACGCACGCTCCGAGGCGCCAATTTCTTGAAATATGAAGCAAACGCTCTGGTAATTTCAGCACTGCGCTGATTAGGAACCAGACGCATTGAAATCTTGGCATAAGCCTCCGAAGGAAGAACCGTCTTGGCCCCCTGACCAGTATATCCGCCCCAAATACCGCACACATCCAGACAAGGCCTGATACCGGTCCTTTCAAGCGGAGTATATCCTTTCTCCCCGCGCAATTCCCTTACCCCAAGGAAATCCTTATACTCTTTCATATCGAACGGTGCACGCGACAGCATCTTCCTGTCTGCACGAGACAACTCCACCACTTTGTCATAAAAGCCGGGAACAGTCACCTTTCCATCCTCATCGAAGAGTTTTGAAATCATCTCGCACAATACCTGTATAGGATTGGCCACCGCTCCGCCGTAATGTCCTGAATGCAAATCCTTATTCGGTCCGACGACTTTGACTTCCAGATAGCTCAAGCCCCTCATTCCACAGTTGATGGAAGGAACTTTCTCGCTTATCATAGTCGTGTCACTTACAAGACACACGTCAGCTTTGAGCAGTTTCTTATGTGACTTTATCCACGCCGGAAGAGACGGACTGCCAATTTCCTCCTCTCCTTCAAAGAGAAACTTGACATTACAGTTCAGTTTTCCGCTCTCCACAAGATACTCGAATGCCTTGATATGCATGAAAAGCTGTCCCTTATCATCATTGGCTCCCCTTCCCCATATAGCGCCATCCTTGATGACAGGCTCGAAAGGATCCGTATTCCACTTATCGAGAGGTTCCGCCGGCTGAACGTCATAGTGACCATATACTAATACGGTATATGCCTTAGGATCAATGATTTTCTGCCCATACACCACAGGATTTCCCATGGTTTCACATACCCCGGCTTCATCGGCACCGGCCTCCACGAGAAGATCGGCCAGCGCTTCCGCACAGAAATACATGTCAGCCTTGTGCTCCTCCTTCGCACTTATGGAAGGGATGCGGAGAATTCCGAACAATTCTTCGAAGAATCTCTCCTTGTTCTGTTCGATATATTCTTTCATACCGTATATCAATTATGTGATTATTTAAGTCTCAGCTTCAACCCGGACAGAATGGTATCCGGACGCAGTTCCATCACTGCCGATTCCTCCCCCGCCATACAGAATCCGCACTTAGGACACAGTCCGGCCTCATAACCGGCACAAATGTCACTGCGGGTACCGGCGGCAAAAATAAAATTGGTCATCCAGCAGCGCATGATGAAATCATTGTCCCGCATTTTCTTGAGACCGCTGCGAGAGTTCATGATTGGAAATCCCCTTTTCTTGTAGTCAAGAATCATGTCTATGACTTCTATCCTCTTGTCATGAGGCAGTTCCAGCGATTCTGTCCCCGGGAACGGAGTATGAAAATTAAGGGATATGCATTTGAAAGCAGGGTTCGAAGCCACATATTCTATAGCCGCCCCGACAGAATCATAGTTAATACTGTTTATGGCCATATTCGCAGAAAGGTTCTTACAGCCGCAAGTAGCGACATTCTTTTCCAGTCTCTCGAATGTGCCCTTGCCTCTGATACTCTCATGAGCCTCTCCCACTCCATCCATCGACACCCAGATACTGTCGGCAACGGTACCGTCAAACGGCAGCTGGGCGTTTGTAGTAATGGTGCATGAGAAAAAGCCTATGGACTTCGCCAGACGGCATAGGTCGTTGACGTTTCGGTCCCCGTCTCTCCACAGAAAAGGCTCCCCGCCCTCGAAATCCACAAATCTGGAACCAAGCGAATAGCAATATCTCAACTCTTCCTCTATCTGGGCGAAAGTCTTGTCATTTGGCAGTTCATGATTATATACACTGCAATGCTTACAACTCAGATTACATCTGTCAGAGATAAAAATCACGCTCTGGAGCGGTTTGTGACGCCCCAGCACTGCACGAATCCACCAGAAAGGAAGATATGTAAATTCAGAAAACTTACTCATATAAATATTAAAACAAGTCTCACTATCAATACTATAAGACAAAATCCGCTGAGAATATTACGAGCCGCCATCCAGCGCATCAGAAACCAGTCGATTCCTCTGGCCCTTACCCGTTCCCAGTCCCCCATCGGGCCAAGCCACGGAAGAGGTTTTTCCGGCACGCCCGTCTCGCCCCTGTTGTACGCAGCGAGCGAACGGCACAGCCAGATAGAATTGGGAATAAGCAGCAGCACCGTAAGATACAATGCAGACATATCCTTAAGCAGGACTGCCACAACCACTATAAGGTACGGAAGGAAATTGATAACTACGGC